>JAFDJI010000114.1 GCA_019307545.1 Deltaproteobacteria bacterium
GCCCTGTCCGGACTGTACGGAGGGGCGGAAGACCGGGCGGTGCGAGCTTTGTACCTGCACACCGGGTTCCCTGGGGGGACTGCGGGCGGCGTGGGGATCGGGGTGGACCGCGCCACGGTTCGCGCGGAGCTGGGCGAGCCAGTACAGGGCCTGTTCCTGGACGTGTGGTGGTACCAGGAGCAGGGCATCGCCGTGGAGTGGCGCGACGACGCCGTGGACCGGTTGACCCTCTTCCCCACGGACTGACGCAGCGCCCTAGGCGCCGAGGAGCGCTTGTTCGATCGCACCCACCGCCGCACCGGCATCGAGGGGGAGTTCGATCGTCCCCGGGGGTCCGAACGCCTCCCGGGGGTTGATGCGGATCAGGGTCGCGCCAGCGGCAAGCAGGCGCTCACTCGTCCAGCGCACCGTGGGGACCGCGGTCCCAGCTCCGATCTCGATCACCACCAGCCGGCGTCCACCCACCGCCCCCAACCAGTCGCTGCGGCGCTGGCCCTGTCGATCGGCGCGGTCGGCCACGAAGGACCAATCGCCGAACATCAAGATGTTCGGTCTCGCCACCGCGCCGCACCGATGGCAACGCGGCAGGGGCCCGGTGGCGCGGAAGGACCGCACGTCGACCTCCACCTCGAACCCCTCCGCGCTCCAGATCCCGGTGCCGCAGGGGGCGGAGCACTGGAGCCAGCGGATGGAGCCGTGCACCTCCTCCACTTCGTCCTCGTCGAACCCGGCGGCCTGGAAGTGTCCATCCACGTTGGAAGTGAACACGAAGCGGGATCGCCCCGCGCCGAGCCGCTGCAACACCGCGAATCCATCATGGGGGCGGGTCTGTCGGTACAGCGCCAGCCGGTGCCCGTAGAAGCCCCATGCCAACTCCGGATCCCGTTGGAACCAGTGTGGGTTCGCAAGCTCCTCGAACCGGAGACCAAGCTTGCGGAAGGGCGGATAGGCGCGCCAGAACCCCTCCGTCCCACGGAAATCGGGCAACCCGGAGTCCACCCCCATCCCGGCGCCAGCGGCGATCTGGATCGCCTCTGCTTCACCGAGCGCCTCGGCCGCTTGCGCGATGCGCGCTTGGAGCGCGCCTTCGGTCTGGTCGGGGGGAGGCATCAACGCTCCGCGAAGGCCGCGACGAGGGAAAGCGCTTCGTGGGCGGCCGCCTCCAGCAGGCGCTCCACGTCGCGCATCGCGTGTTCCAACACCATGGGAGCGTCGCACATGGAGAAGACCGCGACCAGCCCCTCCTCCCGCGCTCGCTCCGCTCCGGGTCCGACCGATCCCACCAGGGCCATGGCCGGCACCCCCACCGCTCGCGCGGCCCTCGCGACGCCGACGCAGGTCTTGCCCTGAAGGGACTGGCCGTCGAGGCGACCCTCTCCCGTGAGCACGAGGTCGGCTCCACGAAGACGCTCGGCGAAGCCGACCTGCGCGAGGACGACGTCGATGCCGGGAACCAGCCGCGCCCCGAAGAAGGCCGCGAGGCCAAAGGCCAGGCCACCGGCCGCCCCGGCGCCGGGGGTGTCCGCGGCAAGGTGAAGGCTGGTGCCAGGGGCCGCCGCCAAGGCGACCAGATGGGCGAGACCGGCCTCCAGCATCTCCACTTGTTCAGGATTGGCGCCCTTCTGGGGGGCATACACCGCTGCGGCGCCGTTCGGACCCAGCAGCGGGTTGGTGACATCACAGGCGACCGCAAGGTCGGTGACCGCGAGACGTGGGTCCACCCCGTGGAGACCAGCCGCGACGAGGTGACGGAGGTCGCCACCGTTCAGCGGCCGGCTCGACGGGGATCCCGCTCCGGACGGCCCTTCGAGCCGGAAGTCGACGCCGAGCGCCTGAGCTGCTCCGACCCCGCCGTCCACAGTGCCACTCCCCCCGACGCCCACCACGATCCGCGACACTCCGGCGTCCAGCGCGTCGCGGATCAATTCTCCCACCCCGAAGGTGGTGGTTCGGGCGGGGTCTCGACGCCCAGGCGGCACGAGCGCCAGGCCTGCGGCCGCGGCCATTTCGATCACCGCAGCCCCATCCGCGAGCACGGCCCACTCAGCCTCCACCGGTGTCCCGAGCGGGCCGGTCACCCATGTACGCCGACGCTCGCCACCAGCCGCCGCCAGCAGCGCCTCCACCGTCCCCTCTCCGCCGTCCGCGAGCGGACAGAGGTCCACCTCGGCGTCCGGAACCGCTGCGCGCACCCCGCGTGCCATGGCCTCCGCGGCCACCTGCGCAGTCGCTGAATCCTTGTACTTGTCCGGGGCAATGACCACCCGCATGTCAGTAGTCCGTCGTCCGCGTACGGTGGTGGGGGGCAAGGCGACGCGCCTCCGAAACCGCGGAACGCCACAGGTAGTAGTCCACCACCAGCGCGTTCACGTCGAGACCCCGCTCGCGGAAACCCTGGCGCAGCCGCTCGGCGCCATGGACCGCCCCCGCGCGAAGGGAGGTCTCCTCGGGACTCCCTGGCGCGAGGTGCTCTCCCCTGTCGATCCGGGAGGCGAGGTCCGCGTCGAGCACCAGGATCCCGGTCCCCCTCAGGATCTGGGGCAGGCGGTAGTCGGCGAACACCGTGAGCCGGTCCAGATCGCGAAACGCCCCCACGCCCTTGCCAGCGAACCGCCCGTGGATCATCGCCACACAGAGTTGGGCGCGCTTCAGGAACCGGACCCGTTCCCCCCGCCACACCCGGAGGTCGTCCCATCGCGGACATGCGGAGGCCAGGCGCTCCACCACCCCGAGCGCAGCGGTTCCGCCCCCGCCCAACAGCCCCATCGGCCCACCGTGCTCCAGGTAGGCGCGACCCAATTCCCGCAGTCCCTCGACGCGCTCCCCCATCAGGGGCAGCCGACCCGCCCCCGGCGCGGGAGCGAGCAGGGCCTCCAGCGTGGACGGCTCCATCTCGGCGAGGAAGCGCCCGTCCGTGAGCGGTACGCCATCCCGCAAGGCCTGCGCGAACGCGGCCATCACCCCCAACGCCTCGTCGTTCCGCCCCACCTTCTCGCCGTGCACCAGGGTGTACCAGCGGGGGCCCTCGTCGGGCCAGAAACAGAAGTTCACCGCGTTGTAGGCCAGTAGCCAGCCGATCACCGTGGCATCCGGGCCTTCGAACATCTCCGCGCCGGCCCACCCCGGCAGCACCAGCGCATCCGGCCTGACCCACGCGGCGAGATCACGCACGGCTCCGCCATCAAGGGACAGGAAAGGCGACTCCTCTACGATACGGGCGCACTGGAGGAGGAGGGGGACGGGCTGGATCGGCATCGTCTCCTCCATAGCCACCAAAGGAGAACCCCGCGCACCCGTCGGTGCGCGGGGTCGGGGCCGTCACACAGGCGGGGGGAACTACCTGAGGACGGGAAATGATTGAACAAAAAAGTCTGGGCGATCTCCTTAGAGCGACCGTCGAGGACGTGCCGCCGGGTCCCGCTATCACAACGTCGACGTAACCTGTTCCTACCTCACGCTGGTGTGGAGCGTCTCAAAAATACCCCGGTAGAGCAACTCCTCCTCTCCCGGCCCAGCACAACGTTATCACATCGCGTCCATTAATGCGCTTACAACCGGAGGGATCCGGCCGCCCGGCGCGCGACGCCCAAATACCCCGGCCCGCGGCCGGATAACTCCGGCGGCGCAGAAGCCAGTTTCTAGGAACGCGATCGTGGTGCATTCCGACGCGCTCGCACACGCGGCGGTGAGGGAGATGATCCCCCCAGCAGTGTGACAACTGATAGGGTGTACACGGATTGCGGTGTCGTGCCGTAATACTGCAAATGCTGTAAAAGACCGGGAATCTCGTTCCCGGAAGACGAGGGAAGTGGCATGCCTTCTCCGCAACGCTTGGGAGCCAAGGTGCGCGCAATGCGCCGTCGGGAAGGCATGACCCAGTCCCGACTGGCGGAGCAGCTCGACATCTCGCCCAGCTATCTCAACCTCATCGAACACAACAAGCGACCGCTCCCGGCCACCCTGCTGATTCGGCTGGCCCAGCTCTTTGACCTCGACCTGCAGGAGTTCGCCGCCCACGACGACATGCTGCTCGAGTCCGACCTCTTCGAGGTATTCGGCGACCCCATGTTCGAGCCCCTCGGCGTCACCAACACCGACGTGCAGGAGTTGGTGGCCACCCACGCGAACCTCGGCCAGTCGGTTCTCACCCTGTACGAGGCGTACCGGGGGGAGAGAGAGAAGGCCAGTAGCCTGCGGGAGCGCATGGCGGGTGAAGCCCTGGACTTCAGCGGCGGCCGGCCCGGGATGCCCTCCGAAGAGGTGTCGGACCTTCTCCAACGGAACCACAACTACTTCCCCGAGATCGAGGAGGCCGCCGAGGACCTGTGGCGTACCGCGAAGCTGGACCTGAATTCGCTCTCCACCGGCCTCCAACAAGAGCTGGCCGAGCGACACGGCGTGCGGGTGAGGTTCGAGACCGCCCGGGAGATGGGCCGCGCGGTGCGCCGCTACGACCCCGAGGCCAAGCTGCTACGCATCTCCGTGGTCCTCCCCCCCCGGAGCCGACACTTCCAACTCGCACACATCGTCGCGATCCTCTCCCAGGCCGACCTCCTCGAGAAGATGTCCGACGACGCCCGGCTGACCACCCCGGAGTCGCGGGCCCTGGCAAAGGTCGCGCTCGCCAACTACTACGCCGGGGCGGTGCTCATGCCCTACGAGCCCTTCTTGGAGGCGGCCCGGGAGGAGCGCTACGACATCGAGCTGCTCGGGCACCGGTTCAGGGTGAGCTACGAGCAGGTGTGCCACCGGCTGACCTGTCTGCAACGCCCTGGAAACTCGGGTGTGCCGCTGTACCTCATCCGCATCGACGTGGCGGGGAACATCTCCAAGAAGTTCAGCGCCAACAGCATGCGATTCCCCCGGTTCGCCGGGCTGTGCCCGAAGTGGAACGTGTTCCAGGCCCTCCTGCGCCAGGGGACCATACGGGTGCAGCTCTCGCGAATGTCGGAGACCCGCGTGTTCTTCTCCGTCGCGCGCACCGTGATCAGGGGACAGCGGGGCTACCACGCGACGCACACGGTGCACGCGATCGAGCTGGGATGCGAGCTGGAGCATGCCAAGGAGCTCGTGTACTCCGACGGCATCGACCTTGAACACCTCGACGCCGTCGTGCCGGCAGGGGTCACCTGCCGGCTGTGCCGCCTCTCGACCTGCGAACAGAGAGCGTTGCCGTCGATCTATGCCCCGCTGAAGGTCGACCCCAACGTCCGCGCAGAAGCGTTCTATACCAGGGTGGATGAGGGCGAGGAATAGCCTCCGAAACCACCGCACCGTGAATGCCGATGTGCGAACCCACCCGCCCCCACTGGGATTGCGCCACCCACGAGCGCACCCGCCCCCACCGTGAATGCCGATGTGCGAACCCACCCGCCCACCGGGAGTGGTTGGGCCGTGCGCAGAGGGGCCGCGTAGCGCGGGAGGGCCCCCCGCCGCGCCCGGAGCGGCAACCGGACCGAAGGTCCGGGCGGCGAAGCCGTCGATGGCGCTGCGCGCCATCGCTGCCGCGAGGACGGACGGGGGATAGCCCGCGCGTCCACAGGCCCCTTTGCGCACGGCGCGGGGATCTCTCGCCGGATGGTTTGGGTGTTTTCGGGCTACTTCGGCAGCTCCGGTTCCTTGATGAAGTCCTCCGGGATCGTCCCCTTCAGGGCGCCGAAGAAGGTCACGAGGGAAGCCACTTCCTCGTCGGAGAGCTCCTTGCCGAGTTGGTAGTCGGCCATCAGCTTCACCGTTTCCTCGAGGCTCGCCACCGACCCGTTGTGGAGGTAGGGCCCGGTCTCGGTCACGTTGCGCAGGCTGGACGACTTGAACACGTGCTTGTCCGCCTCGTTGCCGGTGACCTCCATGCGGCCAACATCGCTTGTCTCGAAGGGCTTCAGCAGCCCGAGCTTCTGGTACAGGTTCCCCCCGACGCCGACACCCATGTGGCAGGTGATGCAGCCGGTGGAGACGAAGAGGTCGAGCCCGGCCCGCTGCTCGGGGGACAGCGCCGTCGCATCGCCCTTCAGGTAGGCGTCGAAGGGAGCCGGGGTGACCAGCTTGCGCTCGAAGGCACCGATCGCCATGGCCAGGTTGTCGATGGTGACCGGGTCTTCTTCACCGGGGAAAGCCGCGGCGAACGGCGCTGCGTAGCCCGCGATGCCCTTCACCTTGGCGACCACGTCAGCATCGCCTCCCATGCCCATCTCGATCGGGTTCGTGATCGGCATCTTCGCCTGCTCCTCGACGGTGGCGGCGCGGCCGTCCCAGAACTGTGCGATGTGCAGGGCCGCGTTGTAGACAGTCGGCGAGTTCCGGGGGCCCAGGGTGCCGTCGTGGCCCGGCGAGGTCGGCTTGGCGTCCACGCCGAACTTGTCGAGGAGGTGGCACGTGTTGCAGGAGATCTCGTCGTTCACCGACAGGCGGGCGTCGTAGTAGAGCATCCGGCCGAGCGCGATCTTCTCGTCGGTGAGTGGGTTGGCGGGGGACTCCATCGCCTCGGGGAGAGGCGCGAAGAGCGCCTTGTGCGCGGCATTGACGGTCGGGGCACCCTCTTCCACGGGGGCTTCCTCCGGCACTGCCTCCTCGGTCACCGCCACCGAAGGCGCTTCGTCCTCGGAAACGGGGGCGCCCCCGCAAGCCAGCAACAAAGTCAACAAGTACATCTTTTACCTCCAACCGCGGCGATGCTACACCGTCCCTCCACCGCGGGGAGGCTGCCATACCCCGAACCCACGTCGATCGTGGCGGAACGTTCACCGATGTAGTGCGCTTCGAGGAGGACGGCACCGCGAAGATCCTCAAGGTGCGTTCCGACGAGGCAGTGGTGGGCCGTCTGGCACGGGGTCCCCTCACCTTCGGCACCACGGTGGCCACCAACGCACTGCTGGAACGCAAGGGTGTCCGAACCCTGCTCCTGGTGACCCGCGGCTTCGCCGACCTGGCGCGCATCGGGGACATGGCTCGGCCAGACCTGTTCGACCCGGACGCCCGCTGGCCCGCGCCGTTGTCCGATCGGGTGCTGGAGGTGGGTGGCCGCATCGACCGCGACGGCACCGAGATCGAGCCCCTGGAGATCCCCGACCTCGACCTGTACGGGGTGGAGGCTATCGCGGTGGCGCTCCTCAACAGCCACCGCAACCCCGAGCACGAGTTGGCGGTGGCGCGGGCCGTCCGCGAGCGGTGCGAGGTCTATGTGGCCCTCGGACACCGGGTCTCCCCCGAGGTGGGATACCTGGCGCGGGTCGAGACCACCCTGGTGGACGCGGCGATCACCCCGGTGCTCCGTCGGGCACTGGAACAGGACCAGGTGCCGCCGGGCTCGCTGGGTATGCGGTCGGATGGCAGCCTGTCGCGGGTGCCGGATCTGGTCGCCCCAGACGCGGTGCTCTCCGGTCCGGCCGGAGGCGTGATGGCGGTGGACGCGGTGGCCCGGATGGCCGGTTTCACACACGCGGTGGGGTTGGACATGGGTGGGACCTCCACCGACGTGTGCCGCATCGACGCCGGATGCCTCCCTCGCCGGGAGGGGGCGGTGCGGGTGGCCGGCGTGCGCCTGCGCCGCCCGATGCTGGAGGTGGAGACCATCGCTGCCGGTGGCGGCTCCATCCTGTGGACCGACGGGTTGCGCATGGGCGCGGGACCCGAGTCCGCCGGTGCCGACCCCGGACCCCAGTGCTACGGCCGGGGCGGGCCCCCTACCCTCACCGACGCCGCCCTCGCGGCGGGGCTGGTGGACCCGAACGACTTCGACCCGCCCCTGGACGTGGAGGCGGTGGACCTCCCGGGGGACCCGGAGGCTTTCCTGGAGGTCGCGAGAGAGGCCATGGCCAGCGCGGTACGGCGCATCGCAACCGCCCGCGGCGTGGACCTCTCGGACCATGCCCTGGTCGCCTACGGCGGGGCGGCGGGGCAACACGCGGCGCCTGTCGCCGAGCGACTCGGGATCCGAACCGTGCTCGTCCACCCCTTCGCCTCGGTGCTCTCCGCGTGGGGCCAGGCCTTGGCGCGGCGGGGGGAGTCCCTGGTACGCGCCCTTTGGCAGCCGTTCCCCGAGTGCTGGAGCGACCTGGTGCGGACCTGGGAAGCGCTGCAGGCCTCTCTCCCAGCCCTGGGCGAGGTGGAACGCACCGTGGCGCTTCGGCACACGGGCACCGACCACCCCCTGGAGATCGCGGAGGCAGGAACCGCCGAGGAGGTGCTGGCGGCCTTCCTCGACGAGCACCGGCGCCGCTTCGGGTTCGACCGCCCCGCGCAAGCCGTGGAGGCGGTCGACGTTCGGGTGCGGGTCAGAGCGCCCCGACCCGCCCTCCCCCCGGTGCCCCCGGACCCGTGGGGAATCGGCGACCAGGTGGTGCGCGGGCCGCACCTGCTCACCTGCCCCACGACCGCGGTGCACGTTCCGGCCGGATGGACGGCCCGGATCGCCGACGGACTGCTCCGCCTCGACCACCACGTGGTGCGCCCCCCCCTCCGGGTGACCGAGCGCACGCCGCTCGGGGTGTCGCTCTGTGGTCATCGGTTCATGTCGGTGGCGGAGCAGGCCGGAGCTGCGCTGCGGCGCCTCGCCCGGTCGGTGAACATCCGTGAGCGCCTCGACTTCTCCTGCGCGGTGTTCGACGGGGACGGCCGCCTCGTCGCCAACGCGCCCCACATCCCCGTCCACCTGGGTGCCATGGGCGAGTCGGTGCGAGACCTGCTCCGAGCGCACCCGGACCCCGACCCCGGCCAGTCGTGGCTTTCAAACGACCCCGCCGCCGGCGGGTCCCACCTCCCCGACCTCACGGTGATCACCCCGCTAAAGCTCGGCAAGCACCGTTTCTTCGTGGCCTCGCGCGGCCATCACGTGGACGTGGGCGGGCTCACCCCCGGGTCCATGCCGCCACACTCCCGGACCCTCGCAGAGGAGGGGTTCGTGGTCCGCAACCTCCCCCTGCTGGAGG
>JAFDJI010000631.1 GCA_019307545.1 Deltaproteobacteria bacterium
CAAAGGCGCGGTTGAGGGCGACCAGGCGGTGTGTGCTGTCGATGACCGCACACACGCAGGGCACTTCGTCGAAGACGAATGGACCCAGCCTGTCCCTGACTCGTGCCTGCAGCTTCTGGCCGTTCCCGTCCAAGGCCCCGACTAGTCCTTCTCGCGGGCGGTCAGGAAGCCCCAATACGGGATGAAGGCCAGCAGGACCGCGGCGCCGATGAGGTAGCCGACCGACTCGCTGTGGATCAGGAAGTCGACGAAGGTATGAAATTCCACGCGCCCTCCTCCCGTCAGTGGGACCCCTTCCACTCGGGGTGTTCGTGCATGATGGGCATCCGATTCGCGATCCAGCGGAACATCACCACGCCCGCGGTCACCAGGCTGATGGTGATCCAGATCTCCATCCAGCCCGGCCAGTAGCGCTGGTCCCACGGGAGCTGCCAGTTGAAGGCGAAGACCGCCACGTTCAGTCGATTGAGCACGATTCCGACGACCGTGATGCCGGCTGCGACCCGAATCATCGTGGCTCTGCGCTCGCGGTAGCCCATGGTGAAGAGGAAGCAGGGCAACGCGGCGAAGCCGATGATCTCGACCAGCCACCAGGCTCCGTACGGCGTGCCGAGCAGCGCCCACTCGCCCTCGAGACCGAGCCCGACTGCCCTTACTGCCAAGTAGATGGCGAGGGTGACGGCGCCGGCCTTGCCGAGACCGATGGTGATCCGGTCGAACTGCTCCGAGGTGATCTCGACCTCGTCGTGGTAGACGCGATGGGAGATCATCCCCTCGATGGTCACCATCGAGATCCCGGCAGCAACACTCGATATGAAGAAGTGGACCGGGATGTGGGAGCTGTACCAGAGGGGGTGCAGCTTGCTGGGCACGACCATGAACATCGCGCCCAGGGTGGACTGGTGCAGGGTCGACAGGAGCAACCCGAAGATGGTCAGGCCGATGGTCAACCCGCCGACGATCCGGCGCATCCGCTTCCAGCCCAACCACTCGAAGGCCGCCGGCGTCGACTCGATGAACAGCACGTTCAGGTACAGCGCGACGCACAGGGCCACCTCGAACAGCGGGGAACTGGTCCCGGGCGAGATGGTGAAGGGGTACGGCAATCGCCAGGGACGGCCGAGGTCGAACAGCAGCCCCACCACGACCAGGAAGTAGCCCAGGAAGCCGGTGAGGAGGGCCGCGCGTACGATGGGCTTGTACTCCTTCATCCCGAAGAGGTACACCGCGGTGGAGATGGTGAAGCCCCCCGCGGCGAGGGCCACACCGGCCATGACGTCGAAGCCGATCCACAACCCCCACGGGGTGGTGTCGTCAAGGTTCGTCGTGGCGGACAGCCCAATACCGAAACGCATCACGGTGATGACGGCGGCCACGCCGAGGATGATTCCGGCAATGATGTTGAAGGGCGTGACGTGCTTCCTCATGACGCCCCTCCCTGTTCTTTCGCAGCTTCGGCGAGTGCCTTCTTCACCGCCGTCTCGACGGCTCGCTCCTGGTCCCGCTTCGCGCGTTTGTTTGCTTCAGTGAGCTTGTCGCGGGTCTGCTCCTCGGCTGCGGCCCGTGCCTCGGCCACTGCCTGGTCCCGCTCCTCCTTAGCGAGCTTGTCCTTGCGCTTGGTGAAAGCGTAGATGCCCCCCAACAGTCCCGGGTAGATGGTGATGATCAGGGGAACGACGCCGAGGTACGCGGTCCCGATCTCCGGAAGCGGCGTGGGTGGGAGGTCCTCGGGCAGCCCGATGTTGGCGAAGTCGGTGCCCGCCAGGACCAGCCAGCTCGTCCCGCCATACTCGTGCTCACCAAAGATGTGGTCCAGGTAGCGATCTGGCGTCTTGGCGATGCGGTTTCGGGCGAGCTTGATCAGGTCCTCGCGCCGGCCGAAGGTGATCGCCCCGTTGGGGCACGCCTCGGCGCAGCCCGGGAGCTTTCCCTCCAGGATCCGGTCGCGGCACATCGTGCACCGCATCACCTCGGGGGTCAGCGGGTTGTCGTACTCGTAGGACAGCGCGTAGTAGGGGCAGGCCATCACGCAGTAGCGACAGCCCATGCACAGGTCTTCGTGGTACAGGACCGGCCCTTCGGGGGTCTTCTCGAAGGCGCCCACCAGGCACACCGCCACGCAGCAGGGCTCGTTGCAGTGCATGCACTGCTGCTTGCGGTAGACCACCGAAGCTGCGTCGCCCGCCTCCTTGCCGTCGGCTTCGGGGACCTGGTAGCGGTTGACCACGGTGAGCTCCGTGGCCGTGGTCCGTCGCGCCTCATCGAAGACCTCCTCGGTGTCCACGGGAGCGGGCGCCGGAAGGTCGTTCACCTCGGCACACGCCACCTCGCAGGAACGGCAGCCCACGCAGAGCGTGGTGTCGTGGAGGAGGCCGTAGCTTCCGGGGTGACCCTTGAAGTGCTTGCCCCCAGCGGCCGACGCTGTCCCCGAGGCGGCGGCCACCGCTCCCAGGCCAGCCCCTCCGAGGAATCCCCTGCGCGAGATCGTCATGGCGAGTCCTCCTGGTTGGCGTCGGCGTGGCAATCGGTGCACCCGACCTGTTCGAGACCCATCTCCTCGTGGCAGCCGAGGCACTGGCGGTGGTAGGCGGCCTTGAGCGACGGTTGGTCCTCGGTCGGATGTGACTCGAGGTCGTGGCACGACCCGCATCCCGGCGGGCGTTCGCCCACGGGACTGTGGTGGTGGCATCCAGAGCAGAGCACCTCTGTCGTGGGGTGGAAAGCCGCCGCCAACTCGCTGTCCCGGACGAGGGCATCGAGGTGTTCCACGATCTTCGCGTGGGGCATCTCCGAAGCTTCGTAGTCTGCCGCCAGCAGTTCGATCACGATGACATCGGGGAAGTCGTCGTCGGAGGTGGGCGGGAGCGGGGCCAGCTCCGGTCGGGCGGCAGATTCACCCGGGGGTCCGGTGTGGCAGACGGCGCAGGTCGACTCGCTCGGCGGTCGCGGCAGGGTGGCGTGGCATCCCGCGCAGTCCGGTTCGAGGGCCTCGCGCTGGTGGCAGCCAACGCAGCTCCGATCCGATCCGGTGTCGTGGTGGGCGGTCTCCAGGTTGACGCCATCCCCTTCCTCGCTGGCAAGGACCGTGTGGCACTCGGAGCAGGCCTTGGTGGTCTGGTGGTGACAGGTCGTGCAG
>JAFDJI010000632.1 GCA_019307545.1 Deltaproteobacteria bacterium
CCTAGGCGGCCAGGTATCCACCGTCGAGGGGGAAGGTGTGCCCAGTCACGAAAGAGGCCTCGTCCGACGCCAGGTACACCGCGAGACCCGCCATCTCGTCCGGCAGCGCGGGGCGGCCGAGCGCAGCCCGGTCGGTGAACATCCGCAGGAAGGCGTCGTTGTGGACCAGCGCCGCGGCGAGACGGGTGTCGACCAACCCGGGCGCCATGGCGTTCACCCGGAGTTTCGCCGGGCCCCACTCCATGGCGAGGGTCTGGGTCAGGGAGATCATCGCGGCCTTGGTCATCGCGTAGATCCCCTGCATGGGCGACCCGCGGTACGCCACGATGCTCGTGATGTTGATGATGGAGCCACTCCGCCCGGTACTGATCAGGCGTCTCGCGACCTGCCGGGACATCTCGAACGCGCCCTTCAGGTTCACCTCGAAGGTCTTGTCCCAAGCGGGCCATTCCAGGTCGATCATCGGGCCGAAGCCCAGGATGGTCCCCGCGTTGTTCACCAGCACGTCCGCGGTGCCCACCCGGGCGTCGAGGGCCGTGAACCAAGCATCGAGGGTCTCCACCCGCCCGACGTGCGCCGCGAGGGGGACCACTTCCACCCCGGTCGCCTCCCGGATCTCCTCAGCAGCCCGGTCCAAACCCTCCTGCTTTCGAGAGGTGATGACCACGGTGGCGCCCTCCCGCGCGAATGCGGTGGCGATGGCCTGGCCGATGCCGCGGCTCCCACCGGTGACGATGGCTGTCTTTCCCTCCAGGCGACCCATGAAGATGCTCCTCGTGGACAAGGCGTGGTGGACCTCATAAGGGGCGCTCGTCTCTCCCGCGACAGGCGCCTCGCGATCCGCATTCCAAGGGCGTCGGCGGTGGGATCCGAAAAAGTTGACTCTTTAGTATAGATTGATTAGTCAACGGCCATGAGACTGTCCGCCCAGGAAGAGTACGGCCTTCGATGCCTGCTGCAGGTCACCCGCTCGGCCGATCCGAAGCCCATCCAGATCACCGAGATCGCGAGGCGCGAGGGCCTGAGCCCCGAGTACACCGCGAAGCTCCTACGCGTCCTCCGCCAGGGGGGTCTCCTCTGAAGCCAGCGCGGCGCCGGCGGCGGATACAGGCTGGCCCGTTCGGCGGATGACATCAGCGTGTTCCAGGCTATCGAGGTGCTGGGCGGCGCCATGTTCGACGACGGCTTCTGTGGCACGCACTCCGGGCGCGGGGACGTGTGCGTCCACAGCACGGCCTGCTCCATCCGCTCCCTTTGGCGGTGGGTCGGGACGACCCTGGAGAATATCCTCGACGACATCAGCCTCGCCAACCTGGCCAGCGGTCAGGTGACCATGCCCACCGGCTTCGCTGCTGCGACGCCCGAAGAGACCGACGCCCGGTCGGAGGGTGCCCCGCAATGAGTCCCCAGCTCCCCGACGTCGTCGACGCCGGCGACTACAAGTACGGGTTCGAGACCGAGGTCGAGCAGGACATCGTGCCGCCGGGCCTCGACGAGGACGTGATTCGCCTCATCTCCTCCAAGAAGGGCGAGCCGGAGTGGTTGCTGCAATGGCGGCTCCGTGCGTACACGGCCTGGCTCCAGATGACCGAACCGCACTGGGCCTACGCCGAGTACGACCCCATCGACTACGACGCCATCAGCTACTACGCGGCCCCCAAACAGAAGAAGCTGCTCAACAGCCTCGACGAGGTCGACCCCGAGATCCGCAGCACCTTCGACAAGCTCGGCATCCCGCTCGAAGAGCAGAAGATGCTCGCCGGAGTGGCCGTAGACGCGGTGTTCGACAGTGTGAGCGTCGCCACGACCTTCAAGAAGAAGCTCGGCGAGATGGGCGTGATCTTCTGCTCCATGTCCGAGGCCGTCCGCGAGCACCCGGACCTGGTGCGGAAGTACCTGGGGTCGGTCGTCCCGGTGCACGACAACTTCTTCACCGCCCTGAACTCGGCGGTGTTCACCGATGGGTCCTTCGTCTACATCCCCAAGGGCGTGCGCTGCCCGATGGAGCTGTCCACCTACTTCCGCATCAACGCCCGCAACACCGGGCAGTTCGAGCGCACCCTCATCGTCGCCGACGTGGGGAGCTACGTGAGCTACCTCGAGGGCTGCACCGCCCCACAGCGCGACGAGAACCAGCTTCACGCGGCGGTGGTCGAACTGGTGGCCTTCGATGACGCGAAGATCAAGTACTCCACCGTCCAGAACTGGTACCCGGGCGACAAGGACGGGCGAGGCGGCATCTACAACTTCGTCACCAAGCGCGGCAAGTGCGCCGGCCGCCGCTCCCACATCTCCTGGACCCAGGTGGAGACCGGCTCGGCCATCACCTGGAAGTACCCGAGCTGCCTGCTGATCGGGGACGACTCGGTGGGTGAGTTCTACTCGGTCGCGGTGACCAACAACCGCCAACAGGCCGACACCGGCACCAAGATGATTCACCTGGGCCGCAACACCAAGTCGACCATCATCTCCAAGGGCATCAGCGCCGGATTCGCCCAGCAAGTCTACCGGGGCCTGGTCCAGGTGAGCCCGAAGGCCGAGAACGCCCGCAACTACACCCAGTGCGACTCGCTCCTCATCGGCGACCAATGTGGGGCCCACACCTTCCCGACCATCGACGTACAGAACGCCTCCGCCCAGGTGGAGCACGAGGCGACGACCTCGAAGATCGGCGACGACCAGCTCTTCTACTGCCGCCAGCGCGGCCTGGACGAAGAAGACGCCGTGAACCTCATCGTCAACGGCTTCTGCAAGGACGTGTTCCGAGAGCTCCCCATGGAGTTCGCCGTCGAGGCGCAGAAGTTGCTGGGGATCACGCTGGAAGGGGCCGTCGGATAGCCCGGCGCGCAGCCCATCTCGGAGACATCATGCTCGAAATCCGCAATCTCCACGCTCGGATCGGGGACACCGAGATCCTCAAGGGCATCGATCTGGTCGTGAAGGCCGGCGAAGTGCACGCCATCATGGGCCCGAACGCCTCCGGGAAGAGCACCCTGTCCAAGGTGATCACCGGCCACGAGGCGTACGAGGTCACCGAGGGCGACGTGCTCTACGAGGGGCAGAGCATCCTCGATCTCCCCCCGGAAGAGCGTGCCCGGGCCGGCATCTTCATGTCGTTCCAGTACCCGGTCGAGA
>JAFDJI010000115.1 GCA_019307545.1 Deltaproteobacteria bacterium
TGCCGGCGGGGACGTGGTCACCGGGCCGAACACGGTGGTGGACGCCATCGCGGCCGGCCGCAAGGCGGCGAGCACCATCGACCGCTACCTGAACGGCGAGGCGCTGAGACAACCGGGCGAGCCGCTCACCCCGAAGGTGTACATCGAGTCACTGGCTCTCGGCGAGGATGAGTTGGATGCACTGCGCCGCGCCACCCCCCCGGCGCTGCCCATCGACGAGCGCAGGCGCTCGTTTGGAGAGGTGGAGCGCCCGCTCTCGGAGGAGGACGCCCAGAAAGAGGCCCGTCGGTGCCTCAGGTGCGACCTCGCGTTCACCCAACCGGCCCAGGATGCCGCCACCTCGCAGCGCGGAGGTCGCGCATGACCACCCTGACGCTCAATGGCCTCGAGGTGTCGGTCGAAGACGGGATGACGCTCCTCGAGGCGGCCACGTTCATGGGGTTCCCGATCCCGACCCTGTGCCACATGGAGGGCCTCTCCCCCTACGGCGCCTGCCGCCTGTGCATGGTCGAAGTCGGCGAGGGGCCACAGGCCAAGCTGGTCAGCGCCTGCACCTATCCCGTGCAGGAGGGCTTGAAGGTCCGCACGGCCTCGAACCGGGTCCTCAAGGCACGTCGGATGGTCCTGGAGCTTCTGCTCGCATCCTGCCCCCAGTCGAAGCAGATCCAGGACCTGGCCTCGGCCCACGGGGTGCGGCAGCAGCGCTTCCGGCAGGAGTACGAGGACTGCATCCTCTGCGGCCTGTGCGTGCGGATGTGTGCGGAGCAGATGATGGCGAAGGCCATCGGCTTCCGGGGTCGGGGCCGCAATCGCACGGTCGGCACCCCCTTCGACATGAAATCCGAGACCTGCCGCCTCTGTGGCGGCTGTATGCAGGTGTGCCCGGTGTGTGAGCTCCGGTGCACCTACTCCGAGCCGGAAAAGGCCATCTGCGGCGCTTGCGCCAACCTGCAGCCACCCTGCGCCGAGGTTTCCGGGTTCGACGACATGATGTGCTACATGGTGCCCTGCGCGGCCTGTGAGATCAGCAAGGATTGAGGAGCTTTACCATGCCTTTCTCTCGAGTCAATTCCTCGGCCGCGACCCTGACCAAGAACAGGACCGGCGAATCGATCGTCCCGACCTCCGGGATGTGCGTGACCTGTGTAGACGGCTGCATCGGCATGTGCGAGATCGGCAAGTCGGCCTTCCGGGGCCACGAGGTGATCTACCCCCAACCGTTCGGGGTGATCACCGCCGCCAGCGAGAAGGTCTACCCGGTCGACTACTCGCACCTCAACATCATGGGCACCGCGGTCGGTGCGCATGGCATCGAGGCCGACAGTGACAAGGCGGTCTTCCCCAACGTCGACCTCGAGGTCCGGTTCGGGCACGATGGCGGGATCAAGTTCCGCTACCCCTGGATCATCCCCGGGATCGGCTCCACCAACGTGGCGAAGAACAACTGGGAGGGCCTCGCCATCGGCTCCGCGCTGTCGGGGACGGGTCTCACCATCGGCGAGAACGTGGTCGGCATGGACCCGGAAGCGGTGATCCGCAACGGCCGGATACTCGACACCGTCGACCTGAAGCGGCGGGTCAAGCTCTACACCGACCACATGCGGGACGGGTACGGCGCGATCATCGTCCAGGCCAACGTCGAAGACACCCGGCTGGGGGTGCAGGAGTACGCGCTCGAGACGCTCGGCGTCGAGGTGGTAGAGCTGAAGTGGGGGCAGGGCGCCAAGAACATCGGCGGCGAGGTCAAGATCAAGAACCTCGAGAAGGCCCAACTGCTCTACCAGCGGGGCTACGTGGTGCTGCCCAACCCCACCGACCCGCAGGCCATCGCGGCCTTCAAGAGTGGAGCGTTCAAGGAGTTCGAGCGTCATTCCCGGGTGGGAATGGTCGAGGAGGAGTCCTTCGCAAAGCGCGTCGAGGAACTGCGCCAGGCCGGTGCAAAGTACATCTTCCTCAAGACCGGGGCCTACCGCCCGGCCGACCTCGCGCGGGCGATCAAGTACGCCTCCAAGTACGGCCTCGACCTGCTCACCGTGGACGGTGCTGGTGGCGGCACCGGGATGAGCCCCTGGCGGATGATGAACGAGTGGGGCATGCCCCCGGTGGAGCTGCACTCCCTGCTCTACCAGTACGCGGCGCGCCTCGCCGCGAAGGGTGAGCACGTCCCCGCCCTGTGCGTGGCGGGCGGCTTCACATTCGAGGACCAGATCTACAAGGGGCTCGCCATGGGCGCGCCCTACGTCAAGCTGGTCGGCATGGCCCGCGGCCCCATCGCCGCCGCGATGGTGGGCAAGACCATCGGCAAGGCCATCGACGCGGGAGAGCTGCCGGTCTACGTGGAGCGCTTCGGCCGGACCCGGGACGAGATCTTCGTCACCGCCCACGGGCTGCGGAACGAGCTGGGTCCCGCGGAGTACGCCAGCATCCCCACCGGGGCCATCGGGCTGTACACCTACTACGAGCGGCTGGCCCAGGGGCTCCGCCAGCTGATGGCCGGGAACCGCAAGTTCGGCCTCGAGCACATCGAACGCGACGACCTGGCGTGCCTCACCCGGGAGGCTGCCGACATCAGCGGGCTCACCTACCTGATGGAAGTGGACCAGCTCGACGTGGACCGGATCCTGGAGGCATAGCCACATCGGGGCACAGCCGGGGCTTCACCCGTCGCTCGAGGCACATGCCAGTGCCAAACCGCCCATACCCGCGATCACGACGACCGCGACCACGACGGTGCCCAGCCACGGCACAGCGCCCAGGACGGTCAGCAGGCTCACGCCAGCGCCGAGCACGATCACGCGCGAGGTCCTCGGTCGCCACCGGTCGAAGGCGGCGCCTGCGATGCTGTAGGCCACAACAGGTGTCGCCAGGTACAAGCCGGCAGCGTAGAGCCCGAACCCGATCAGGGCGACCGGGATGCCCACCACCGTGAACAGGGTCACGATGAGGACAACCGGAAGAGCCAGGGTAACCGCGAACCCCAAGCCTGCCGCCGCCCCGGGTCGCTGCCGCAACAGCGCGCTCGGGCGGCGGGCGACCGTGCCGAGCAGCCACATGGCGACCAGTCCCGTCGCGAACGCCGCTGCTGCGCGGCGGACGAGGTCCAGCACGGTGCGCGCCCACACCCATCGACCGCTCTCCGGTCTCGCCTCCGAGATCTCGATCTCACCCCGCACTTCTCCAAGCAGGTGCACCTCGTCGCCCCATGCCCACATGTCCCCGCTGACCACGGCGCCCTCTTCGAGGGTGATCGCTCCTCCCACCGCGTACACATCACCGTCGATCGGGCCGCTCAGGGTGATGTGACGACCGGCCGTCATCAGATCACCGCCGATGCGGGCATCGCCAGACGTGCGCACGGTCAGTCCCAAGAGCACCGCATTGTCCAGCACCTCGGCGTGCACATTCGTCTCCCGACCCACGGCAAAGAGGTCGGTGCTCGGCTTCGTCACCGAGACCACGTCTTCGGAGTACGCGCGGCGAACCGGTTCGTCATCGCCAGCATGGGCCGGACCGGCAGTCAGTAGAGCAAGGAGCGGGAGTACACGCATGGGGAGCTCCATCAGAGGAGAGCCGCCCCGTCTGGAGGCCCGACAGTCTTTGCTACCGTTCGCGGGAATGAGGAACACCCCGCGCTATACCACGCGGCACACGGAACAGATGGTCACCGGGTTGGTCGTTGTCCTGGCCTGCGTCGTGCTGTACCTGGGCTTCCAGACCTTCTGGTTCCTGTGCGACGACGCGTACATCGCCTGGCGGTACGTGAACAACAGCGTCGCGGGGCACGGTTGGGTCTGGAACCCCCCGCCCTTCCAGCCGGTCGAGGGGTACACCAGCGTTCTCTGGGTCATGGTGTGTGAGTTGGCATGGCGGGTGACCGGGGTGGAACCGCCCGTCGCGGCCAACTGGATCTGCCTGGGCTTCGGCTACGGAACGATGCTGCTGGTCTGTGACCTGGTGCTGCGCTGGGAGCTGCCGGAGCCCCTCCGGCACCACCGCCCCGCCGTCCTCGCCGTCGTCCTCCTGGCCATCCTCAGCAACCGGACCTTCCTGACCTGGCTGTCCTCGGGTCTCGAGACCGCGATGTTCAACTTCCTGCTCACGTGGTGGGTGGTCGAGGCGCTCGCTTCGAGGCGGGAGTGGGACTGGGTACTCCGATGGACGATGGCGGCCGGGCTCATGGCGCTCGCCCGCCCGGATGGGCTGTTGTTCTGTGGAGCCACCGCGGTGGGCCTGACGGTTCACCTGTGGGCGGACGGCGCCCGGTGGAGACGGCTTGCGTGGGCGTGGCCCCTGCTCGTGGTGCCGGCGCACCTCGGGTGGCGGTTCTCGTTCTATGGGCAGTGGCTGCCCAACACGTACTACGCAAAACACGTGGCGGCCTGGCCGTCCTCGGGGCTCGAGTATGCCGCCTGCTTCGCCATCGAAAACGGCCTGGCGGTCTGGCTGCTGGTTCTCGGAGCCTTTGCCTGGCGGCTCTTCAGGGCCGGCGGGTTCGACCGGTCGTGGTGGCGAACCTGGGGCGTGTCGGTCGTCGGCGGCGCGGCGGTCTTGGCCCACTTCCTCTACTACACGGTGGACGTGGGCGGGGATCACTTCGAGTACCGCGTCTACAGCCAACTCGTCCCCCTGCTGGCCCTTTCGCTGGCGTCCATGCTCATGCGGCTGAGCCCGCAACCCAGGGTGTTCCATGGCGTGTTCGCCACCTACGTCGCGCTGTCGCTGCCCATTCCCTGGGTCCATCATGCGGCGACCTCCGATCCGGCCCGGTACGAGACCATCGTGGCCATCAACGACCGCTTCCCGGAGCCGGTGCGCCCCCTTGTCGCGGTGTGGGATGTGCTCCAGTACGACATCCAGTTCCGGGGCGTAGGGATGCGGCGCCACGTGCACATCGAGTACCTGCGGCAACAGAGGAAGCGCTGGCCTTCGCGAGAGGACGGCCTGGAGGTTTCCTCGGACGGGTTCCCGAGCGTGGCGCGCGGGGGGGTCGGGATTCCGGGCTGGGTGATGCCCAACGTGTTCATCATCGACAGGTTCGGGCTCAACGACCGGGTCATCGCACACAACCCCGCCACCAAACCGCACCGCCACATGGCCCACGACCGCCTCCCGCCCGAGGGCTACCTCGAGTGCTTCGAGCCAAATGTCACCAGCAGACGCGGTCAACTCACGATAGAGCGGCGCTCGCGGGAGATGACGGCCGAGCGCATCGAGGAATGCGAGCGCAGGGACTGGTACTGAACGGTTCTCGTGGCATCCCGCGCACGCGGGAGATTTGTGCCTGCGCCTGCTGGGATGTCGGACCGCTGTCGGTTCGTCGATAGGACGGTCGTCAGCTCGGACAACACGGCAGCGTCGAGGCCATCCTGCTTGCAGAGCGCTCACGCTCCGCGGACCTCCGTCACCGACCGCCGTCACCCCCACGGAAGAAAGGTCTCAATCCGCTGGCACGCCTCCTGCTGAGGGTGGCCCCCACAGCGGCCGCCATGCCTCCTGTAGGGGTGTCCGGCGGCAGAGGGGGCCTGTTGCGACCACGCGAGCACTACCGCCACGAGGGTCCCGCCCGCTTCGGCGATGCCGAGTTGCTGGCCCTGGTCGTCGGCACCGGCACCGCGGACCGATCGGCGCTCGAGATCGGTGCCGCCCTGTTGTCCCACTTCGGCGGCCTCCCCGCGCTGGCAGGTGCCCAGGTGGCCGACCTGCAGCGGCAGCCCGGGCTGGGCCTCGCACGCGCGGTTCGGGTACACGCCGCCCTGGAGCTTGGTCGGCGCTCCCTCCACGCTCCCGGTGACCCGAGCCACCCCATCCGAAGCCCCGCCGACGCCCACGCCCACCTCGGCCCCGCCCTGCGCGGCCGACCAGATGAGGAACTGCACGCGCTGTACCTCGACCGGAGGCATCGGCCGCGGGCGCACCGGATGCTCACCCGGGGCAGCGACGGGTTCACCGTGGTCGATCCCCGCCAGGTGTTCCGGCCTGCGGTGAGCCTGGGGGCCTTCGCGGTGGTGCTCGCCCACAACCATCCGAGCGGGGATCCAACCCCCTCGGCCCAGGATCGGGAGGTCACCCGGCGGGTGGCGGCCGCCGGGCGGATCCTCGGCATCGCGCTCCTCGACCACCTCGTCGTTGGCGACGGCGACTACGTCTCCCTTGCAGAGCAAGGGGAGCTTCCGGCATGGGATCGGGCCCAGGTTGCGGGCGTCGCGGCCTGAGGATCCATCACGGGGCATCGTTCCCAGGTGAACATCGTGCTCGCACGAGCTACGGAGCCGCACCGAGGTCCACATGAAATCCACTCGCTACACCCTGGGGGAAACACCCACCCAGGTCGTCCACGCCTGGCTCCCCGACACCGACGTGAGGGCCGTCCTCCACATCGCCCACGGCATGGCGGAGCACGGTGCCCGGTACGCCCGCATGGCCGAGCCCCTGGTGGCCCGCGGATGGGCGGTCTACGCCAACGACCTCCGTGGCCACGGTGAGACAGCGCAGGCCGACGAAGACCTCGGGTTCTTCGCCGAGGAAGACGGGTGGAACGCAGTGCTCTCCGACCTGCACGCCTGCGTGCAACACGAGCGGAAGGAGCATCCCGACGTACCGTACGTCCTCCTGGGACACAGCCTGGGCGCGCTCCTGGCCCAGCAGTACCTGTACACCCACGGCGACACCATCGACGCGGCGGTGCTCTCGGGGGCCAGCGGCGCGCCCTCTTTCATCGCGAAGCTCGGCAGGTATGTGGCCCGCTTCGAGCGCATGCGCTTGGGGCCCCAGGGCAACAGCGGCATCCTCAACGCCCTATCCTTCGGAGACTTCAACAAGAAGTTCCGCCCGAACCGCACGGACTTCGATTGGCTCAGCCGGGACGAAGCCGAGGTCGACAAGTACGTGGCCGACCCCCGGTGCGGGTTCCAGTGCTCGACCCAGCTCTGGGTCGACCTCCTCGACGCGATCCCCGTGCTCACCAGTCCCTCGAACCAGGAAAAGATCCGCAAGGACCTTCCGATCTACCTCTTCAGCGGGAGCCGCGACCCGGTCGGCGAGATGGGGAAGAGCGTGCGCGCCTTGACGGCGTCCTACGAGAGCGTCGGCCTCTCGCGGGTCACCCTGAAGCTCTACGAGGACGGCCGGCACGAGATGATGAACGAGACGAACCACGAAGAGGTGATCGGCGACCTCGTGGAGTGGCTGGAGGCGACGATCTCCCTCTGACGCGACCGACCGCGGCCCAGGAGGGCGTAGCGCGTAGCGCGCGCCGGACTCCCGGGCCCGGCGCAGCGATACTCGCGCCCGTGGGAGGCGCCTATTCCAGGCTAGAGCTCGTCGTTCTCGTTGTACTCCGGCTCGTCGTAGACGCAGAAGGCTTCGTCGCCTTCCGCCGGGTTGCCGCTGAAGTTGTCCTCGTAGAACACCGGCGCGAAGGTCTCGTCCCAGCACTCGGACACCGTCGCCACCAGGGCACCGAGGTCGCCGCCGGTCACGTACCCGTCGGTTCGGCCGGCCCCGGTGACCACCCAACGGGAGCGCACCACCAGGACCTCTTCGGTCAGGTTGCCGTTGATGTCGTCCTCGATGGCCAGGTCCATCTTCCCGCTACCCGCGAAGAGCTGTTCGTAGTGGTAGTAGGCGTCCACCGGCTCACCACCATCGGCGAAGTCCTCGAACCCCGCGGTGGCCTTCACCCCATCGGCCGCGATGTCGTACTCGCACCCAAAGCTCCCGGTGGCGGTCTGGTTCGGGTCCAGGTCGTGGGCGGCGTCGAAGTCGACGGCGAACCACCCGCTGCTGATCTCGGCGGTGGCTCCCTCGTCCACCTGGCCCCCGACGATGTGCACCCAGGCGTCGTCGCTGGTCTCGGTCTTCGGGCGCTGGGCGATGACCCAGGTGTAGACGTCGGTGTCCTCGTCGTAGTGGACCCACAACACGGTGTGCACCGGGTCCAGCGGGTCGGCGAAGGGGCCCCACACCGCGGTGTTGTCCTCGGTGTCGTGCCAACTCGGTGGCAGGTCGGTCACCACGTCCACGAGGTGCAGGACACCGCCGATGAGCCCGTTGACGTCATCGGTCACCTTGGCAGTGAGCAGGTAGAACTCCGACCACTCGCGATCCCGCTCGGCATCACCAAACTCGGTCGGGAGGTTGATCTGGATCCGCTCGTCCGGCAGCACGCCGGCATAGTCCGGGGACACCTCGTCGAAGCATCCGGTGAGGGCGAGCAGAACGGTCAGAGAGAGGACATTGCGCATAGGGAACCTCCAATCACGTAGTCGACCCTATGGACCCGCAACTCGAACAGGTCGGAAAGAAAAAGGCAGCGAAGAGGAAGACCGGCTTCATGGCCATTGTTCGAACCACGCCGCGATCCGTGGGTACACATCATGGATCGCGTGATCCCCGACGCCCAGGTCGAGGTGGCCGTAGTCTGCAGAGAAGCCATTCGCGCGGGACACGATGACCAGCTCCTTGTCGGGCGAGCCCACCGCGTCGTAGTAGGCGCGCACCCGGTCGGGGGTGGCCAGATGGTCCACCCGCCCGGCGAGGAACAACATGGGGATCTCCACCTCCCCGAGGGCGAGGCGGTACACCGTCTGGCCGTCGGCAGAGCGGAACTCACCGTCGGTGCGCGACGCCCCGATCTGGCGCACCTCCCCTCGGGAGAGGGGGGACACCACCTTTCTCAGCATGTGCTTCCTCGCGGTGGGCTCGATGTTCGCGCTGTTGTAGAGCAACTCGTCCGCGGACAGGGGGACGCGATCGCCCATCCCCGCCAGCAGGCGTGCCCCCGCCGGGGTCGGCGTGAAGCCCGTAAGCGTCGCGAGCCAACTCTGCCCGAGCATGGTGCGGGAAGCGAAGTCCGGGTCACGGAAGTCCATCGGCGACCCCACGACGACCGCGGAGGCGAGG
>JAFDJI010000633.1 GCA_019307545.1 Deltaproteobacteria bacterium
CCAAGGTCCTCGACGCGCCTCCAGCACGCCGAATGCTCCCCCGCCCACCGCACCTCGTTCTCCCCTACTCGAAGGAGCCCTCTTCTTCTTCCTTTCCCCCGCTGTCGGCGCGAGGCCGTGTGTGCACTGTGTGAGCACCTTCCGTGGAGAAGTGCGGTAGGAATCTGGTGAACCCGAACAGGCACTCCCATGTTGCACACACTCGGTCCGCGTTTCCCCTTTCCCGGTGTCGTCACGCTCCTGAGCCTCACCGCTCTGGTGGGATGCAACGGGGACCCCGCCAACCAGTTGGTGGCCCTCGATCCGATCGAGCCCGGTGACGACTGCCCCAACGGGGGCTTCGAGATCCTCATCGGGATCGACGAGAACGAGAACGGAACGCTCGATTCCGACGAGGTCTCCTCGACCGAGTACCTCTGCAACGGTGAGGACGGCGAACCCGGGGCCGACGGCGACGATGGCGCGGACGGCGCGGACGGCGCGGACGGCGCGGACGGCGCGGACGGCGCGGACGGGACGGCGGCCCTGGTGAACGTCACCGACCTGGACCGCGGCGACGAGGACTGCCCGCGCGCGGGGGTCCGGATCGACGTGGGCCTCGACAACGGCGACGGCGGCGGCACCGCGGGGGACGGGATCCTCCAGGAGGGCGAGATCGACGACACCGAGTTCGTGTGCGACAGCGCCCCGAGCTTCGACATCTCGGAGCTGGACCCCCCGGCCGGCAGCGAGGGCACCGCAGTCATCGACCTCAGCGGCGGTGTTGGTTCCGCCGGCCCCTCCGGGAACGGCGGGCTGCTGCAGATCGGCGGCTCTCCCGGGCTCGATGGCGGCCACGTCAAGGCCTTCACCACCGGGTCGGTGGACGCGAGCCTTCCCGCGCCGTCCTGGAGCACCTACCTGGGCACCCACCCCTGGGAGGCGACCGACAACACGACCATCATGATCATGGTCGCGGCAACGGAACCTCCGGATGAGGATCCGGGCATCGACGTCCCCTTCTTCCTCGGCAGCTCCGCCCCATCGCCCTGGAGGGACCACCTCTACATGTGGGACGACACCGAGGGGGCTTCGGTGGAGGTGACCGGGCTGTACGTCCCCCCGAATTTCACCGTCACCTTCGGGCGAAACCGGGGCGACGCCGGGACGGAGGTCCACTTCGACCAGGACGTGCTCAACGAGGGGACCATCACCATCTTCAAGCCGAACCCCGCGAGGGCCGCCAACGGGGTGGAGATCATGGCCCTGGACCTCCATTGCGCGACCTACCACGGGGACTCGAGCTCCAAGATCGACCTCGATGGCGCCGCTCCCTTCAGGAATGGCTACAAGCTCATCCTCGACGCGGACTCGGTCCACAACCAGGGCACGTTCACCGCGGTCGGGCTCGAGAGCACGACGGTCAGCATCTACACCGGGGGTCGGGTCTTCGTGTATGGCACCTACGGTGTCCACAACACCGGCTCGATCGACGTCCACGGCGGGGGGAACATCCATGCCGACGGAACAGGGGGGGGCGGCGGTGAGAGCGTCCTGTCCTCGGAGCGGGGCAGCGTCTACAACGGGGGTGTCATCGACGCCAGGGGCGGAAAGGGCGAGAGGGGCGGCGGGTCCGGCGGAAGCGTCCTCCTCGATGCCAAGCGGGGCGACCTCCGCAACAGCAGCACGATCCACGCGGCCGGCGGCGACGCGGGGCAGTGCGACACCTCCTGCCTCAACGGGGGCGACGGCGGCGTGGTGGAGTTCCACACGGACGGGGCGGACCTCTTCAACTCGGGCGACATCGACGCCAATGGCGGCCATGGCGGCTCGTCGTTCGGGGGCGAAGGTGGCACCATTCACTTCTGGAGCCGGGACGACGCGGCCCCCGCGGGGAGCATCGCGATCTCCGGTGATCTGGATGCCTTTGGTGGACCCGGAGGCTCTGGCGGGTCGGGTGGCGAGGTCCGCGCCTGGGTGGAGACCCAGGGCTACACCCCGGCCGAGATCGCCTTCTACGGGTACGACAAGTTCCTCCTCAACGCTGGACCCAGCCGCCGAGGCGGGGAGGTCTCGATCGAGAACGACTGCCCCGACGGCGATCACCTGGTCGCCGGTGGCGCGGTCAACTTCGTGGACATCTCCGCTTCTGGTGGTACCAGCTCGGGTGGCCCGGGGGGTACGGGCGGCGATGTCTCCATCCTGGCCTGCGATCGGACCGACGCGGGCGGCCAGCACTGGGGCGGCAGCATGGCCCTCAATGCCGGCAGCGTGGTGCTCACGGGCGGCGACTCGAGCACCCACGGGGGCGGGAGCGGCGGCACCTTCGCTGTCTCCGCATGGGACTGGGCGGAGAACCGGGGCACGGTGGAGGTGAGCGGCGGCCAGGGGCCACACGCCATGATCGCCGGCTATCCGGCGGGAGGTTCGGGCGGCCTGGTCCACATCCTCTCCACCACGGGGACGGCGACGAACAGCGGGGCGGTCACCGGAGTGGGGGGGCTCGTCGCCGATTCCGATGGAGATGGTGCGGATGCCGGGCAGTTCTGGGTTCAGGGCGGCCTCGCGGACAACTCCGGTGTCATCACCCTGTCCGGCGGCGACGGGGGTGGCACCGAAGGCTTCGGCGGCTCGGGCGGCGATGTCGACCTGTTCAGCCTCGACGGCACCTCCACCAATACCGGCACCTTCGACATCGGCTTCGGGGAGGGCGAAACCGGGAACGGGAGCTACGGTACGGTCTTCATCGACGGCAGTAACGAGACCAGCGACTGGGTGCCGTAGGAGGCCGCGGCGCTGGTGCTACCCCTGCGACGTCCGAGGGCATCGCTGGGACCACACCTCCAGGTCCAAGCCCGCCCGGTCATCGGTCTGGAGACGAGTGAGCATGGTGCGCGGTGAGGCGGAGCACGGTGACGCGATCGTTCTCGCTCCACGTCGTCACAATCGACGTCCGCGGTCCATCCGTCGCCATCATGACGCCGCCCTTGCATGTGGACGGTCTTCTGCTTCCACCCCGCTGTCTACGCGTATCCCGTGTGTTGCGCTCAGATTCGACCACCTTCACCCGGGGCGATACTCCTCCCTCGGAACGTGTACCCCTCCGACCCCGTCACTCCGATGAGCCAGGACGCCTCCTCCCCGCGCCGCA
>JAFDJI010000634.1 GCA_019307545.1 Deltaproteobacteria bacterium
TGCCATCGACCGAGTCGGGCTTCCGAAGGCAGGAGAGGACGGCGCGGCCGTTCACCATGACCGTGCAGCAGCCGCATGCACCCTGCGGCGAGCAGCCGTCCTTGGGGGAAGTGACGTCGCACACGTCTCGGAGAAGTTCGAGAAGGTTCATCCCCTCCTCGTACACGGCCGTCACCGGCCGGCCGTTCAATGAGAAGGAAAGCTCTGGCATAGACCTTCCCCGATCAGGTGAACGAGGGACATTCGCCCCTCAATCCGTAGTATAGAAGACGGGTGAGCACCGTCTCCCGGTACCGGGCCGTGGAGCGAATGTCGTCGATGGGCGAGACGTCCTCACGAACCGGCCCGGCAAGCTCCTCCGGGCCTCTCACCGGCTGTCCGGTGGCAAGGAAGGCCTCCAGTGCCGGGCAGCGGCACACCGTGGGCGCGACGCTGTTCGCCACCACCCGCCACTCCTCTCCCCGGCGGGTAACGGCGACTCCGACCTTGGTGATGGCCTGGGCGGCTCGCGCTCCTACCTTCTCGAACATCTGGAAGTCGTAACTCCGCCTGGGAACCCGGATCTCGGTGAGGAGCTGCACCGGACTGCGCCGCATGACCTTGTAGCCGAGGTAGAAGTCCGAGAGCGGGACCTCTTCGGTGCCCTCCCGCGAATCGAGCCTGACCCTGGCGTCGCAGGCCATGAGCACTGCCACGCCGTCGGCGGCGGGTGAGGCGTTCACGACGTTCCCAGCCCACGTTCCGCGGGTCTGGATCTGGATCGCCCCTACCTGCCGGGCGGCGCTGACGAGCAATGGCAGCTCGGTCCCTGCCCGCGGGTCGCGAATGATGTCCCAATAGGTCGCGAGCGCCCCCAGAACCAGCTCGTCGTCGGTCCATCGGTGGAAACGGAGCTCGTCGAGTCCGGAGAGATCGACGAAGGTTCGGTCGCGATTCTCGATTCGGAGGGGCCAGTGAACGAACAGGTCGGTGCCACCCGCCACCGGTATCGCCTCTTCGTGAGCGGCCAGCAGGTCGCACGCCTCGGAGACCGTACGCGGCAGCAGAACGTTCACGAGGCAGCCTCCCGGTTTTCCGAGCTGGAGGCATCCACGTCGCCGCCCCCGCCACCAGGCTCCTCGAGCCACGCCTCGATCCCGTCGAGAATCCCGCCGTATCCAGTGCACCGGCACAGGTTCCCCGCCATGAGCCTACGGAGAGAGTGGGTGGCCAGGATCTCGGGGTTCCGTCGAACCCAGAGGGCGGTCATCACGACCCCCGGGGAGCATGCGCCGCATTGGGTCGCACCGCTGGCGTGGAGAGCTTCCAGCTGGTCGGGCGAAACGGACTCGATCGTTTCGACCACACGCCCCTGCGACTGAAAGGCGGGGATCAGACAGGAGTTCGCCGGCAGCCCGTCGAAGATCACCGTGCAGGCGCCGCACTCGCCCTCCCCGCACCCCTCCTTTGTTCCCGTGAGGCCGAGTCGGGTTCGAAGGGTGTCCAGCAGACGCTCCGACGGACCGACCGACAAGACCACGGGCTCCCCGTTCAGGGTGAAGGAGATCTCGATCATCCCCTCATCACCAGCTCCATGAGGCGCTCCGGAGTGAGGGGAACCTCGCGCGGGTCACCGCCAATGGCCTCCGCGATCGCGTTGGCCACGGCCGGCGCGACCCCGTCGAAGGGCAGTTCGCCGATCCCCTTGGCGCCCAAGGCGCCATGAGGATACGGCACCTCGAGAAAATCGACCCTGATCGGCGGAACGTCACTGGCGGTCGGGATCATGTAGTTCGTGAGCTGGGCGTTTTCCATCGCGCCCTCCCGCCACTTGCATTCCTCCATCAGCGCCCAACCCAGACCCTGGACTACCCCGCCCTGAATCTGCCCCCTGGCCAGCGTCTCGTTCAGGACCCGCCCGACCTCTTGAACGGCTACGAAGTCCCGCACCGTCGTGACGAATGTGCGCAGATCCATCTCGACATCGGCTACATACGTTGCCCAGGCGAAGGCCCCGTAAGCGTCGCCCCGGCAGCTCTCCTCGTCCCATTCGACGTTGGGAGGCTTCTGGTACCGAGCCTCTCCCACCAGCTCGCTTCCTTGGTTGGCCCGGTGCCAAGCTACGATGGCGTCGGAGAGGTCTCCGCCGTCGAACCCCTCGGCCAGCCCGAGCCGCTCTTTGAGGTTGTCGCAGGCCCTCTCGACCAGTCGACCCACGATCATCGAGGTCCGGGAGGCCACGGTGGGTCCGCTGTCGGGCACGCGGTGGGTGTCTGCGGGCGCGACCAGAATCTGCGTAGGTGGACACCCCAGACGGTCCGCCGCCAACCGAGTAAAGACGGTAATTGTGCCCTGGCCCATCTCCACGGTGGATGTGCGAACCTCGACCTTTCCGTCCGGCAGCCCCGCCACCTGTACTACCGAGTCCAGGCGGACCTCACCCGCCCCCGTAAAGCCCGCCCCGTGGAAGAAGGTGGCCAGACCGATGCCCCGCCGCCGGTCCGGTTGAGAGCGATTGAACGCTGTGTGCTCACTCCGTCGCCGGCGGTAGTCGGACATCTCCAACGCCCGCTCCATGACGGCGACCCGATCGGCCCCGTCCTCGATGACCTGGCCTGTGGCGGTGGACTGGCCGTCGCGGATCAGGTTCCGCCGTCGCAGCTCCACCGGGTCGATCCGCATCTCGGCTGCGATGCGGTCCATATGCCGCTCACCGGCGAACTGGGTCTGGGGTGCGCCGAAGCCCCGAAAAGCCCCGAACGGCGGGGAGTTCGTGAGCATGGCCCGCCCGTCGATGCGAACGTTCTCACAGTGGTACGGTCCGGCGGCGTGAATCACGGCCCGGCTGAGGACCACGGGCGAGAGCGTCATGTACGCGCCGCCGTCCAGCAGAACCTCTACGTCCTGGGCGAGCAGGTGGCCGTCTCGATCCAGCCCCGTGCGGTGTCTGACTCGGGAGGGATGTCGCTTGGGGGTGGCCGCCATGTCTTCCGATCGGTCATAGATCAGCTTCACCGGCCGGCCGGCCTTCAATGCCAGGGGAGCCGCGTGCAGTGCGAGCCCGGAGGGGAAATCCTCTTTCCCTCCGAACCCACCGCCGGTGGCCGCCTGGATGACCCGGATACGCTCGGGGTCGCGCTCGAGTGCGAA
>JAFDJI010000635.1 GCA_019307545.1 Deltaproteobacteria bacterium
GACCTGAGCAAGCAGTCGCTCGAGGAACTGTGGCAATCGGACGAGATCAATCGCGTGCGTCACCTGATCTGGGAGGGCCGCTACTCCGAGATACCGGGCTGCAGCAGATGCTCGCTGGTCGGGAAGGTGAAAGCCTGACAACGCCACCTGCCTGGAGAAGTTGTGTCGGTACGTCGCCCGCCCGCCGTTGGCACACGGCCGGTTGGAGGAACGCGGGGATGGACAGCTGGTGGTCCGCCTGAAAGGACCCTGGGAGGACGGCACTTCCGGGTTGCTGCTGTCCCCGCTGGAACTGATCGAGAGGCTGGTTGCCCTGGTGCCGCCCATGTGGGCACAGTGCGCAACGTTGCGTACCATCGGGAAAGACGGTCACCGTCGTCAATCCCATCCACCCGCTGAATGGCCGGACGCTCGCCGTTCGGTTTGAGCAACGCATCCGCGGAACGCGCGTCATCGTGGCCGAGCACCCAGATGGCGGCACGCTTGGGCTGCCCGTGTCTGCGCTGGACATCGCTCCCGTCGTGCATCTGGAGTCGCGCGGAAGGGGGGTGGGGGTGCCGCTGTTCGACCCGAAGCGGTTGTTGGAACTGGAAGGGTTGATGGCGGAGATAACGCAGAAATCTAGAAATCTAATGAGGTGATCCCTTGACTCGTCTACACCAACGAAGCACAGTGCGCCTCTGCGACAAACTTCCACCGCGTGCGGCGCGCCATGTCTGGCTCAACCCCACCGCCATTCCACCCGCTCCAGCGGCTACCACTGCACCGGGCCCGGCTCGTTCCGCTCCTGGCTGCGTTGGTCGCTCGGGCGTTGGTCGAGGGGCAGCGAGCTTGCGAGGAAGTGAAGGGGCAATGCGATGACGACGAAGGTCACGGCAGCACATCTCCAGAGGGATGCCTGCGTCTACCTACGTCAATCGACGCCGGGCCAGGTGCTCGACCACCGCGAGAGCACCGAGCGGCAGTACAAGCTGGTCGAACGCGCCGAGTCGCTGGGATGGCTTCCGGGCCAGATCCGGGTCCTCGACGGGGACCTCGGCAAGAGCGGCAAGACCGCGGAGGGTCGGAATGACTTCCACCAGCTGTGCGCCGCGGTGGGGCTGAGCGAGATCGGTGCCGTGCTTGCGCTGGAAGCCTCTCGGTTGTCGCGCTCCCAGGCCGATTGGCACCGGCTGTTGGAGTTGTGCGCCTGGACCCACACCCTCATCGTCGACCACGACGGCGCCTACGACCCCAACGACTTCAACGATCGCATCCTGCTGGGGTTCAAAGGGACTTGGAGCCACACCGAGCTCCACGCGATGCGGATGCGCCTGCATGGAGCGATGCTGCACAAGGCGCGCAAAGGCGAGCTGAAGTGTCACCTGCCCACCGGCTACGTTCATGATGACAGTGGCGCCTTGGTCCTCGACCCTGACGAGGGAGTCGTCGCCGCGATACGGAGCGTGTTCGAGCTGTTCCGTTCGGTGGGGAGCGCCTATGGAGTCGAGCGGTACTACGCGGAGCGCAAGCTGCTGTTTCCGCGCCGGCTCTGGAAACGCGTGCCACAGTCGGTACCGCTGGAATGGGGCCCGTTGCGGGCCACGCGTGTCACTTCGATTCTGCACAACCCGACCTACACGGGGGCCTATGTCTATGGCCGGCGGCCATCGCGGCCGGTGGTCCGTGACGGGCAGCTGGTGGGTGTCCGCCAGGTCGAGCTGCCCCGCGAGGAATGGGAGGTCTTCCTTCCTGACGCTCATCCGGCATACATCTCGTGGGAGGAGTACCTGGACAATGAGCGGTTGCTGACCATGAACAGAACGAATTTCGAATCCAGCGAACGGCAGGGCCGCCCGCGTAGCGGGAGCGCGCTGCTGCAGGGATTGGTCCTGTGCGGGCGATGTGGGCGCCGGATGCAGGTGCGTTACCGGAGCGGGGGCGAACGGCTTCCTGTCTACCTGTGCCCGCGACGCCCTGTTGACCCCGAGAAGGGCACGATGTGCTGGACCACTCCGGGCCGGCGGGTGGACCAGGCGGTGGAGCGTCACGTCCTCGATGCATTGACCCAGGACAACCTGGACCTGTCGCTGGAGATCCTTCGCCACCTGGAGCAGGAGGCGGAGCAGGCCGAGCAGCAATGGCAGCTGCGCCTCGAGCGGGCTCGGCAGGAAGTGGCGCGGGCCGAGCGCCAGTACAACCTGGTCGAGCCCGAGAACCGCCTGGTGGTGCGGACGTTGGAGCGACGCTGGGAGGAGAAGCTCGCGGCGCTCGAGGAGATGGAGCGCGCCTACGAGGAGGCGCTCCGCCAACCACGCCTCGACTTGTCCCCCGAGGAGCGAGAACGGATCCTCCGGCTAGCCAGCGACCTACCGTCCATCTGGAACGCACCGACTACCCGACACGAGGAACGCAAGGAGATGCTTGGACTGCTGGTCAGGCAGGTGGCACTTGTGCCCGAAGACGTGCCCCGACGCCAGACGCGGGTGCGTGTGCTGTGGCATACGGGAGCTGTGACCGAGCTGGTGGTCGAGCGCCCTGAAAAGTACGACGCCATCCGTACGTCGCCCGAGGTCATCCAGGCAATCCAGCAGTTGATGCCGAACCACACCGACGCGGAGATCGCCCGGGTACTCAACGAACGGGGACACCGGACCGGTCGCGGACTTTCATTCGACGCCGGGAAGGTGAGCAACCACCGACACGCCTACGGAATGTGGCGCCGCGACAAGGACAAGCGCGCAGCGGCCCGCCTCGATCCCCGTGACGATGGACGGTACTCCACCCGTGCACTCGCGCACCTGCTCGGCGTGCACACCGACACAGTCCACTACTGGCGCAAGAAAGGCCTGATCCCCGCAATCCAGGAATCCGAGCGGGGTCCGTGGTGGCATGACGTGACGCCGGAGCTGCTCGACAAACTCCGCCAGAATGCCCAACGAACCCGTGGTCGTCGGGGGTCTCCCCCGAAGTAATCAAGGAGGTGCAGTTTGAACAACTGGTCCCCTCACCGCGCGCACACCGGGTCCACTACCACGGGTGTGGTCGGGTAGACCGGAGGATTGCTCCGCCGGCCCCCCACAGATCCGGACGTGCTCGAGCTCAAGGGCCATTCCTTTCGGACCCATACACCCCGGGAGGTGTCGACCC
>JAFDJI010000636.1 GCA_019307545.1 Deltaproteobacteria bacterium
CCAACTCGGCGTCGGCCGCGGCGACACGGTGGCCTTCATCTCGAACAACAGCGTCGAGTGGGCGGTGGCCTGCTACGCGACCTATGGCCTCGGCGCGCGCTTCGTCCCGATGTACGAGGCCGAACTGCTGCGAATCTGGAAGTACATCCTCGCGGACTCCGGCACGAAGGTCCTCTTCGCCTCCCAGCCGGAGATCCTGGAGCAGGTCGCGGGCTTCCCCGACGAGATCGAGGGCCTGGAGAAGGTGATCCTCATCCCCGGAGACGGGCCCGACACCATGAACGCGCTCGAAGCCCTCGGGGCCGAGAACCCCGTCCCCTCCGTACGCCCGGATCCCGAGGAGATCGCCGGCCTGGTCTACACCTCGGGCACGACCGGCAACCCCAAGGGCGTGCTGCTGACCCACCACAACCTGTCTACCAACGTCTCCGCGCTGCTCCACGCCGTCGGTGATGCCATGGGGAAGGACGACGTCACCCTGTCGTTCCTCCCCTGGGCGCACAGCTTCGGACAGGTCGCCGAGCTGCACATGCTGGTGAGTCTGGGCGCCTCGACCGGGTTCGCGGAGCGCCCCGAGACCATCATCAGCGACATCCTCCTGGTCCACCCCACCATCCTGTTCGCCGTCCCGCGCATCTTCAACAAGGTCCACGGCGGCATCCACAAGAAGATGGACGACACGGGTGGGTTCGCCAAATGGCTCTTCTATCGGACGCGCTCAGCCTCACAGGCGAAGCGGGATGGCCGGGCGGGGCTGCTCGACCAGCTCTTCCTCGCCGTCGGTGAACGCGTCGTCTACAGCAAGATCCGGGACAAGCTCGGTGGGCGATTGCGGATGTCGGTCTCCAGCAGCGCCGCCTTGAACCCCAACATCGGTGACTTCTTCGACGACATCGGCATCAACATCTACGAGGCCTGGGGGATGACCGAGCTGTCGCCCGGTCACACCGCGAACACCCCGAAGGCCAAGCGACGGGGGAGCGTCGGTCGTCCCCTCCTTGGCTGTCGGGTCGAGATCGACCGCTCGCAAACCGGCGCGGACAGCAAGGATGGCGAGGTCATCGCCTACGGCCCCAATGTGATGCAGGGCTACCAGAACCTCCCCGAGGCCACCGCCGAAGTGCTGCGTCCCGATGGTGGACTCCACACCGGGGACCTCGGGTGGGTCGACGAGGACGGTTTCCTCTTCATTTCCGGGCGCATCAAGGAGCAGTACAAGCTCGAGAACGGCAAGTACGTCTTCCCGGTCGGCATCGAGGAGGCCATCAAGCTCTCCCCCTACGTGGAGAACGCCATGCTCCACGGCGCCAACAAGCCCTTCAACGCGGTGCTCATCGTTCCCGACTTCGCCACCCTGGACCCCTGGGCGAAGGACAAGGGCCTGCCGGAGGACCACGAAGCGCTGGTCGCCACCCCCGAGGTGTCGACGCTGCTGGAGTCCGAGGTGCAGCGCACGTGCACCGAGTTCGCCCGCTACGAGATCCCCAAGAAGCTCGTGCTGGTGTCCGAGCCCTTCTCCCCGGCCAACGGCATCCTCACCCCCACCCTGAAGCTCAAGCGCCGCAAAGCAATCGAGCGCTACGGGGAGCAGTTGGATGCGCTGTACGGGGACAAGGGCTGAGTCGACGAGGCACTGCCACGCTTTCGGGTAGGATCGCGAAGTGTTCCGTCGTATCGCCCTTGTCGCCGTCGTCCTGCTCCTGCCCTTGGAGGCCCAAACGAGCGGCTCGTCCACCGTCCGGGCCAGCAGCGCCCACCTGGCCGTCAGCCTGACCTCGGTGCGCAAGATCTTCCACCGGGGACAGGGCGAGGCCCAGTGGCACGCCGAGTGGCGGGCCGAGCACCAGCCCGAGGTCGATGCGGCGCTCGTCCGGCTCCAGCCCGTGCTCTTGGAGTTCACCGAGGTCGAGGGGCTCAGCCTGGCCGAGTGGTCCGAGGAGCTACCCCATGCATGGGGGTGGGTGCCCCCCGAGGACCCCCACAGCCCCACACAGGTATGCGCGTCCGGCCCCTGCCGGGCTCAACTCCAGCTTTGGACGGCGACCCTCGACCCGGCCCTCGGCAGGGCGCCGGCGCTCGAGGTCGAGGTCGCCCTTGCCGCCCCCCCACCCGAGGGTGCGCTGACCCGGCTGAACGAGGCCTTCGCGCGGGCGGCGATGACCCCCAAACCTGGAGATCGCTAGACCGGAACGGCGGCCGAGGCGGTGGTCTCGTGTCGAGGCAGAAGCGGGCGGGCCGCTTCGTCGCGTACAGTGACAGCAACGGGAGCAACTTGCCGGACGTGCCTCAGGTCCTGGCCTCGAAGCGACCAGCGGTGGTGTTGGCCTGGGTGATTCTGCTCGTCGAGCCAGCCATGGCCGCGGACCTCCACGTTGGGTCGGGTCAGGACCATGCCACCGTCCAAGCCGCCGTCGCGGCAGCCACGGACGGCGACGTGGTCCTCGTGCACGAGGGGACCTACCGGGAAGCGGTGGTCATCGACGACCTGGACATCGAGATTGCCGGCGTGGGCGAGGTCTCAGAGGTGATCCTGGAGAGCGATGCCGAGGACGGCTTCCTGACGTTCTCGGGCGCCTCCGTGTGCACGGTTCGCGATGTCACCTCCGATGGTCTGTGGGCTGGGAGGGCGATGACCCTATCGGAAGTCTCCTTCGTCACTGTGGAGGGGATCGTTACCGTGCACACCAGCGCGAGCGCTGGGGGAGCGATCGAGGTGGGCACCGCCTCCGACCTGACCGTGCGCCACGCCTCCTTCGGTCCCAGCGCTGCGAGTGGCGTCGGCGGGCAGATCCTCGCGACCGCATCCAGCGCGCTCCACGTATACGACTCACATTTCGAGCAGTCCAGCGCTGGCGCCGACGGCGGGTCGATCACGGTGAACGGCGCAAGCCTGGAAGTCTACGGCGCCACCTTCATCTCCAACTCGGCCAGCAGCGGCGGGGCGGTCTCCTGCCGGAACACCGATCAATGCATCGTCCACGACAGCGTGTTCACGGCGAACACCGCGCTCGCGGGAGGGGGCGGGCTCGCGAGCGACAAGGCCACGGGGGTCAGCCTGGAGGGGAACGTCTTCTGCAGCAACGCCACCACCAGCAACAACAAGAAGGGGGGTGCCCTGTTGCTGCA
>JAFDJI010000637.1 GCA_019307545.1 Deltaproteobacteria bacterium
ACGGCGCTGGTGGGTCCAACGGACACCAACCGAGGAGAGGGTCATGCTTCCCACCCTGCTCGCCATCGTCCTGACCGCCCCCACCGCTTCTGCCAGCCAATCCCACGACCCGTCGGACTTCGACGGGACCTACGACGTGCAGTGCGTCGACACTGAGATGGGCCTGTCCCTGGGGCTCGCGGTGTTCACCGCCGAGGGCACCTGGGCCACCGGCACCGCCGGCACCGCGCCCCTGGCCTGCGACGAGGTCACGGACGGCGACGCCACCTGGACCGAGTGGTACGACGAGACAGCCAAGGGCTGTCCCGATTGGCTCGCCGACGAGATCTGCGAGGACCTGGCAACCGGCCTGACCGACCTGAGGGCGGGCGTGAACAACGACATGCTCGCGACCATCCCGGGCTCGGTGGACATCGAGGTCCAGGGGACCGGCAACTTCTGGAACCGGCTGTTCGGCATCTACCCGATGGAGATGACCTACCACTACGACGACGGGGACGCGTCCTACGGCTACCTCATCGATAACAACGACGGCGAGTGCTATGGCGACTTCGTCGGCGCCGGCGTCGCCGCGGGCCTGGGCACGTCGGGCTACTTCGTCTGCGGCGTCGGATCCCTGGCGGTGGTGTCCGGGACCATCGACCGCGGCACCCCCTTCACCTACGAGGCGACCTACGAGGCGGGCGCGGAGTTGGTCTGCGCCGCGGGCAACGAGGCCATCATCATCGCCTTCTCCATTGGCATCGCCTACGCCGCCGACCTGGAGGGTGAAGCTGAGGACTATCGCCGGCGCGCCGTCATGAGCCTCCCGGATCGGCCTCTGCGGAGTCGCTGGTGAGGAACGCTGCGCTGGTCCTTGCTTCGCTGGGCCTGTTCGCGGTCTGGTTCCTCCCCTCGCCGGGTGAGCAGGAGGAGGACTCACTGGTGGCAACCGCTTCCGCCCCGGTGGTCCACCTGGGGCAGCGGCATCCGGCGCGTCCCCTCTGGCTCGAGGAGCAAGCTGACCTAGCGCTCGAATCCGAATCTCCTGAGTTCGAAGCGACCGACGTCGAGGTGGTCGAGCTCGCGACGCCCGAATCCGAGGCGTCCGCGCCCGCGCCCGCGCTCCAGGTCGACTCGGCGTCGGCCCTCGATCACGAGGCAATGCATGCCGAGGCATGGGACGATCTGGTGGACAAGTTGGTTGCTGCTGGCGAGGACCCGGGACGGTTCATCGAGGCGATGGAACTGGCCTCGGAGCAGCGCTGGGCGGTCGCGGAGGAATAGGGCCGGCGGACGACCTGGACTCGACTTTCGTCGCGGCGGAGATGGCGATCCGGTCGTCCCCCATCTCCGTCACGCGCGGCCTGCTCGCCGGGGTTGCCTCGTGGCTGCGCAGAGACGTCTGCGGATCGAGACAATGCGTGACAAAACCTGATGGCGTATCGGCACTCAACAGATACGTTTGTCTTCTGATTGTAGCGTCCAACTCTCAAACAAGAGGGAAAAACTGATGTCACGCGAGAAGATCCACGAAGAGATGAAGCAGATTCTGGGTCAGGTTCCGGGCTTCTTTGGCTCACTGCCAGACGACACACTCGGCGCGGAATGGGAGCTCTTCAAGCGATTCGAAACGGGAGACAGCACGATCCCGCCCAAGTATCGGGAGCTCATTGGTGTCGCTCTCGCGGCCAACGAGAAGTGCTGGTACTGCGCAAACCTCCACGGCGCGATGGCGCGTTTCCATGGCGCCACCGAAGCTGAGGTTCAGGAATCCGTTCAGTTCGCCAAGTTCAGCGCGGGCTGGAGCACCTATCTGAACGGCATGCTCTACGACCACGATGACTTCCTGCAAGAGCTCAACGAAATCGGCCAGCACCTCTCCGGAGGGAGTTGATAGCGCCTCCCGCACTGTCTTTCTGGCTCCTTCCGCCGCCAGCCCGGCAGTCCGAGTTTTCCGGAGTACGTAGGACTCCGGGGTCCAAGTGATCGGCACTGGGTCTCTAGAAGCAGCCGCAGTCGAGCGTCACCATGTGGGTGTGGCCGCCGCCGGAGGTGGACTCCACCGTCGCGGAGTTGAGGCCCGACACGGTCTCCAGCTGCTCACCAGTGAAGGTGACCTCGTGGCTGTGGTCGGCCGTCCCGGTGATGTCGTAGGTGCCGTCGACCGGATCCGTGAAGTCCTCGGCGGGCACGTCCAGATCATGTCCGTGGTCGGCGGTGATCTCGCTGGCGATGCCACCAAACTCGAAACAGTCGCACTCTTCGCCGCCGCTGCAGATCGGAGCGAAACTGAGCGGCGCGACGAGGCAGAGTAGGAGGAGGTTTCTGGTCTTCATGAGCCAATCATAGTGAAGTTTGCTGGTACGGTGGGCCCAGCCGGGCGGGGGCCTGATGATCCTCCTCAACATGGCGTTCCGGAACCTGTTCCGTCGATGGGGGCGCACGGCCTTCCCGGTTGCGTCCATCGTGGCGGGGGTCGCGGTGGTCATCCTCGGTCGCGGGATGATCACCGCCCAGATGGAAGATGGCGTCCGGATGGTGATCGACCACGTGAGCGGCCACGTGATGGTCCGCCCGGCCGACTACCCCACCCGGAGCATGCAGCACCCGGTGGACGACCTGCTCCGGATCGACGACGCCACGGCCTCCTGGCTCGACGACAACGTGGAGGGCTGGACGCGGCGGGTGCTCTTCTCCCCGAGGGTCATCCAGGGGCCGGACGCCATCCGGGTGCGCGCCGTCGGGTTCGACCCCGCGACGGACGCCGACGTCTTCCCGCGCCGGGATTGGGAGGTCGAGGGCGTCATCCCCAGCACGGCCGAAGAGGGGCTGCTCATCTCGAAGGGAGTGCGCAACACCCTGAAGGTAGACGTCGGCGACCCACTTCTGCTGGAGACCCGCACCGCCACCGGTGCCATCAACGCCCTGGCCATTCCGGTGGCCGGGGTGGTCACCACCGGCAACCCGCTCGTCGATCGGATGAACATCTTCGTTCCCCAGCCGCTGGTGTAGGCGTTGGTCCTCACCGGCGGGCACTTCACCCACCTCGTCGTCCGCCTGCGCAGCCGGGACCGAGCATCGGTTCTGGCGGAGGCCCTCCGGGAGCGCATGGGCGACGCGGTCG
>JAFDJI010000638.1 GCA_019307545.1 Deltaproteobacteria bacterium
GCGTCCTGCCCCCCGCCCCGGTTCTCAGAGAGGTAGGAGGTGCGTTCCCACGATGGCTGGAGGCCGCGAGCCTGGACGTCAGAGCGGGAAGTGCCCCCGCCCTGACCGCTGACCGCTGACGGCTGCTAGAGCTCGAACGGAGCTTCCTCCTTGTCGACGGCCTTCTTGTAGCCCTCGACCGACTCACGGTACGCCGTACGCTGCTCGTGCAGCCAGGTCGCGCGGTCCTCGTCGGTCTGGAAGGGCGCCCAGGGAAAGGCGAACGCCACCTCGTGCTCTCCCGGGCACAGGTTCGAGCCGTCCAGGCGCCATTCGAGGGTCAGCTTCTCGGGGATCAACGCCGGGAGCTGGTCGGGCCACAGGTTGCCCGGCTCGGTGAAGTCGGCGTGGTGCAGGATCGCCATCTGCTTCCCGTTCTTGCAGGTGACCCGCTCCACCGCCACCGCAGCGTAGCGGTAGCGGTACCCCCCCAGTCGATAGGCCGCGGGCCAGCGGTATTTCGCATATCGATCCGCCGCCTCTTCCGCGTCGAGTGCGAGCAGGGTGGTGCGCGCCTGGTCCACCCCTCGCGCGGGGAGGTCCGGACCGAGTTGCTCCAAGGCCGACACCGCCTGCTCCGTGACCTCGCGGTCCAGTCCCTGCAGAGACCCCACCCCAGCCGCGTCGGAGAATGCATTGATGACGTAGGTGACCTCCTCCTCCTCCTCCAGCTTCAGTGCGAGCGCCTGGAGGGTGGGCAGGGCGTCGCCCTGCATGTTGCGCGCGTACACTTCCAGGACGCTGAAGAAGAGGCCGCGATCGAGGGACCCGATGCCCACCACGTCGCCCTCGAGCGCCTGGGTGAGCAGCGCGCGCACCTCCTCGGTGCGGCAGCCGGCCAGCCCGCGGTGCCATCGCTCGCTCCAGAACGCCGTGCCCATGGCCTGGTAGCTGGCCACGAAGAAGTCCGCGATCGTCGGGGTTTCGTCGCAGCTCCTGCCCAGGGTGCCGATGGCCTTGCTGCGGTGGTCGGGAGGGACCCGGCGCAGGTAGGCGCGGACCTGCTCCTCCAACCCCAACTCGATGCCCCGGTGTATCGCGTCGTGGGCATCGCTTCCCGGAAGCGCGGTCTCGAAGGTCATGTCCGCCGTAGCGAGGGCAGCATCCCGATCACAGGCTGCGAGCTTGGCCCAGGCGGTGGCGACGGTGGCGGATGTCGCCTCCTCCACCGCGGTGCGAAGGACATCGCATTCCCCAGCCTGGGCGGTCATCAAGGTGAGCGCAAGCAAGACGAGCATGTCGGTACCTCCCGCGGCAGGGCGCCTTCGTTTCCGGGCGACCGGGAGAATGCGTCGGATGTACCTCGGACGGCCTCGGGATTCTAACGCCCCACCGGTCGGGAGGCATCCATGGGGACTGTGGAGGTCACGCCCCAGATGGGCGACCAGGCTGCGGATTTTTTGCCGCAACTCGTCCTCCAGAATCGCTAGAAAGCCGACTACGGCGCACAGAAAGCTGGCATGACAGTTGCTTGACTCAGGCTTGACCCCATGGGCCCAGAACCGCAGGACTGGACTATGTACCGCCTCGCCCTACTTGCTTTCGCCTCGCTCTTCGCGTTCACAGCGTGCACGGAGAACGGGCTCACCGACCTTGTGGACGAAGGCGTCCTTGGCCGAATCGAGGTCACCCCGCCGGTGATCCAGTTCGGCACCCTGCAAGACGGCGAAGAGGACATCCGCCCATACCTGATCACCAATATTGGCAATGCCTCCCTGCTGATCGAGGACATGGTGCTTGAGGGCTCCGGCTCCTTCGTCCTCTTGGACGAGCGCGACAACTTCCTCCTCGCCCCCAGCGTCACCGAGCAGTTCGACGTCCTGTTCAGCCCGCTTGGCGTCAACGACCAGCTTGCCCACGTGACGGTGTACTCGGACGACGTGCTCGCTCCAGAGCAGCGTGTCGATCTCATCGGCTATGGAGCCGGTCCCGAGTTGCAGATCGACCCCCCCGCCTACGACTTCGGAGCCGAGTTCGTCGGGTGCGGCGGCGAGGTGGAGGTCTTCCTCCGCAACATCGGCGACGACGACCTGATCATCACCGCCATCGATTATCTGGAGACCGTCGGGCTGCTCACCATGGACGACGCCAACGTCCTTCCGCTCACCCTCGAGCCCTCGCAGGAAACCTCGGTGTGGATCGACTTCGAGGCCCTGGACCAGGTGGCGGTCACCGGACAGCTGGACGTCACCTCCAACGACCCACGGGGCGTGGTGAGCGCGACCCAGACCGGGGAAGGCGTGTTCGCCACCACCGCCGAAGACACCTTTGTGGTCCCAGAGGACCCGCCGGTCGACATCCTGTTCGCCGTCGACCAGTCCGGTTCCATGGACTGGCACGCGTCCCAGCTGGCCACCGCGTTTTCCGCCCTGATCGACGCCATCGGCCAGGTCACCAGCGGCTGGCGGATCGGGGTGGTCACCACTGACGGCGGCTGCTTCAACTCCGGGGTGCTCACCACCAGCACGCCCAACCTGCAGTCCACCTTCGCCAGCGCCGTGAGCCTGAACGGCACGACCTTCAATTACACCGAGAAGCTCTTCCAGCTCACCCAGATCGCGATGAGCAAGACGTATGCGGGGCAGTGCAACGCCAACTTCCTGCGCCCGAACGCCCTGCTGCACATCGTGCTGGTCTCCGACGAAAAGGAGCAGAGCGGCATCACGCCCGCCTCCTTCGTGAGCACGATGCAGAGCTACAAGTCGAGCCCGTCCCTGGTGAAGGTCTCTGGGATCATCTGCGGGCCCAGCGGGTGCGGTCACGCCGACGGCTGGGACACCGGCTACAAGGACGCGGTGACCCTGACCAACGGGGTGCGGCTCGACGTGATGGCTACCAACTGGGCCAACAACGCCCAGCAGCTCGCCGCCGCCTCGCTCACCAGCATCAACCGCTTCGAGCTCACCCAGACCGCTCACCCCGGGAGCATCCGGGTGTGGGTGGACGGAACGGAATGGACCACCGGGTGGCACTACGACGCGGCGACCAACGAGGTGGTGTTCGACACCAACCCACCGCCGGGCGGGGTCGTCGAGGTCGACTACGGCGTCCTGGTCCCCTGCTGA
>JAFDJI010000639.1 GCA_019307545.1 Deltaproteobacteria bacterium
GCTTCTTCGGGGACCTACGCTTGGAAGGAGAGGAGCAGGAGGTTGCGGAACTGCTGGTCGCCGAGATCCGCGACCGCCTCCAGTTCCTCCATGACGTTGGGCTGACCTACCTGACCCTCGACCGCCGCGCCGCCTCCCTGTCCGGCGGGGAGGCCCAGCGCATCCGCCTCGCCGCCCAGGTGGGCTCCGCGCTCCGGGGGGTCACCTACGTGCTGGACGAGCCCTCCATCGGGCTCCACCCCCGGGACAACGCGCGCCTCCTCGCCACCCTGCGCCGGCTCCGCGACCGTGGGAACAGCGTGTTGGTGGTGGAGCACGACGCCGAGACCATCGCTTCGGCGGACTTCGTGGTCGACATCGGCCCGGGCGCCGGGAAGGAGGGGGGCCTCGTCACCGCCGCCACCACCCCGGGGCGGTTCCTGCGCACCAACAACCTCACCGCGCGCTACCTGCGGGGCGATGAGCGCATCGACCTCCCGGCGGTCCGCCGCACCGGCAACGGCAAGGTGCTCCGGGTCCGCGGTGCGCGCGCCCACAACCTGAAGGACGTCGACGTCTCCTTCCCCCTCGGCACCTTCATCGTGGTCACCGGGGTGAGTGGCTCCGGGAAGTCCACCCTGGTGTTCGAGGTGCTCCAGGAGGTGCTGAGCGCCGCGCTCGCCCGCCGTCCCTCCGACGCGGCGTGTGACGGGGTCGACGGCCTGGCGCACGTCGACAAGGTCATCCGCATCTCGCAGCAGCCCATCGGCCGCACCCCCCGCTCCAACCCGGCCACCTACACCAGCGCCTTCGACGTGATCCGCTCCCTGTTCGCCCAGACCCCCGAGGCCCGTGCGCGCGGGTACAAGAAGGGCCGGTTCTCCTTCAACGTCCACGGGGGCCGGTGCGAGGCGTGCCAGGGCGCCGGGGTGAAGACCGTCGAGATGCAGTTCCTCCCCAGCGTGGAGGTGCCCTGCGACGTGTGCGCCGGACGGCGCTTCAACGCGGAGACCCTGGAGATCACCTGGAAGGGCCACACCATCTACGATGTGCTCGAGATGACGGTCGCCGAGGCGTTGCAGGTCTTTGGGCCCATCCCCAAGCTGAAGCGCATCCTCGGGACCATGGTGGAGGTGGGGCTGGCGTACGTCCCCCTCGGCCAACCCTCCACCACGCTGTCCGGCGGGGAGGCCCAGCGGATCAAGCTCGCCAAGGAGCTGCAGCGTCCCGCCACCGGTCGCACCCTGTACCTGCTGGACGAACCCACCACCGGGCTCCACTTCCACGATGTCGCCAAGCTGCTCCACGCCCTGGACCGCCTGGTGGAGGCCGGGAACACCGTGGTGGTCATCGAGCACCACCCCGACGTGGTCAAGTGTGCCGACCACCTCATCGACCTCGGGCCGGAGGGGGGCGAGGCCGGGGGATGGGTGGTGGGCACCGGCACCCCGGAGGCGGTCGCCGCGCTGGACACGCCGACGGGGCACGCCCTGGCCGCCCTCCCGGAGCTGGGCATGGTCCGTCTCGCCGCCGACGCGCCCGGTCCCCGTCGCCCACGCCGCCGGCGTCGATCGGGAGGTGAGCGGGCCCTGGTCATCGAGGGGGCCCGCAAGCACAACCTCCGCGGCATCGACGTCCGCATCCCCCACGACAAGCTGACGGTGATCACCGGGGTGAGCGGTTCGGGAAAGTCCTCCCTCGCCTTCGACACCGTGTTCTCAGAGGGGCAGCGGCAGTACGTGGAGAGCTTGTCCACCTACGCACGCCGGTTCCTGGGCCGTATGGACCGGGCCCCGGTGGACCGGGTCGAGGGGCTCGCCCCCGCCATCGCCATCGACCAGCGCAACCGGTCCCACAACCCGCGCTCGACCGTGGCGACGGTCACCGAGATCCACGACGTGCTCCGCATCCTCTATGCGCGGGTCGGCACGCCCCACTGTCCCGAATGCGGGCGGGAGGTGCTGGCCTTCAGCCCCTCCACCGGTGCTGTCCGCCTGCGCGGGGAGGCCGGGCGGGCGGGGTGGCTGGTCACCCGACTCCGGCCGGCGGAGCAACCGGACGAGCGGCGCACGGGCCTGCTGAAGGATGGCTGGAGTCGGCTGCTGGAGGAGGAGGCTCGCCGCGAGGTCCGCTTGGACGACGGGTCGGCGAACGCGCTGCTCGAGGAAGGAGCCCTGCTGGTCCTGGACCGGCTCAACCCCTCCCGCGCTTCCCAGATGAGGGTGGCGGAGGCGGTGGCCAACGCCTACGCCCTCGGCAACGGGGTGGCGGCCTTCTTCGAGCGTGGGGGGGACGGCCGGACGTTGCTCACCGAGCGGCCCACCTGCCAGGAGCACGGCGAGGTCCTCCCCGAAGAGCTGACTCCACGGCACTTCTCCTTCAACTCCCGTCTCGGTGCCTGCACCCGCTGTGATGGGTTGGGGGTGGCGAGGCGCATCGATCCGGAGCGGTTGTTTCCCGAGGCCAAGCGGGGTTTCTGGGACGCCATGGACCCGCGGGTGCGCTCGGTGCTGGTCCGTTCGCCTCGGCAGCGGACCCTGATTGGAGCAGTGCTCCAGTCCCTCGGCCTCGACGACCGGACGCCGGTGTCGGGTTGGACGGAGCGGCAGCGCGACGTGCTCTTGGAGGGCTCCCGCCAGACCTTCGACCTCTCCTGGTCCCAGCAGTGGGGCCGCACCCACCGGGAGGTCCAGGAGGAGCGGCCCTGGCCAGGGCTCCTCGACATCCTGGAGGGCTGGAACAGCCGCCTGGATTGGCTCACGGCGGAGCGGGAGTGCCCCCGGTGCAGGGGAGGTCGCCTTCGCGAGGCGCTGCTCGCGGTGACCATCGGGGGCCTCGGGGTGCACGCGTTCACCCGTTTGTGCGTGGACGAGGCCCTCGCCACCGTTGGCGAGTGGCGGCTGGAGGGGGAGAAGGCCGCCATCGCGGAGCGTCCCCTTCTGGAACTGCGCCGGCGCCTGTCCTTTCTGCAGGACGTGGGGCTGGGCTACCTGGAGCTGGACCGCTCCGCGCAGAGCCTGTCCGGGGGCGAGGCCCAGCGCATCCGCCTCGCGTCACAGCTCGGGGGCGGTCTCACCGGGGTGATCTACGTCCTGGACGAGCCCACCATCGGGCTGCACGCC
>JAFDJI010000640.1 GCA_019307545.1 Deltaproteobacteria bacterium
CGCTGAACGCTGGCTGGAGGCGAAGGGCGTGGCGTAGGCCCAGAGCAGAGTGGGATGCACCATCCGCAGTCAAGCGCACGTGCTGCGGTGCCTCGCCCTTCCATGCCCCGGAGGACCAAGCTTCCGGGTTGGGAGCGCAATTCCTGGCTCAGGGAACATCCTCTCGCGGTTGTTCGGCCAGGCACTTCCAGCCCATCCACACACGTTCCGGGTAGTCCAGGTCCAATCGCACACACCAGGCCCCCTTGCGGCGGCTATAGGCTTCGAGGAAGACCGTGTCCTGGACACGAATGACCTGCGTCGTGATCACGTCGGCGTGCGCCCGCCAGAGGTGGCGGTGGACGATGCGTTCGTCCCGAGGCCGGACCAAGTCAGCATTCATCGATGCGACGGCCATCGGCCGTGCACGCCCCCCACACTCCGCTTTTGCCTCGAATACCATGGTCTCGGGACGATGCCTGGGGTTGTGGCGCACCGAATCGAAGGTGGGTCGGGCATGAACGCAACCGGAGAGGAGCAAGAGCAGCGGGGCAGTCCACATACCCCTTTGTCCCTCGAGGCGGCGAAACGTCACAACACGAGTGAGCCGCGCCGGGCTCGGGGGCACATCGACCGCCCCATTGGGCCTCGCGCTCACGCATCCTTTTCGGAGCCAGCGAGAAGCTCACGGCGGAAGCGGAAGAACCCTCTCCTCCCACGAAACGCGTACCACAGGCCCGCCAGGGTGATGGGCCCGACGTAGACGAACCACAGGACGAAGGACTCCGCCTCCGCCACAGCCTCGGGTACCCCCCACAGCATGGCCGCGTTCTCCATCACGACCTGAAACAGCCCCAGATACCCGGGTGCCTGCGGAACGCTGATGGAGGCGGTGAGCGCCACCGCGATGAACAACCCGAGCGCCAGGCTGGCCTGTACCCCGAGCGCATAGAGGGTCGCCAGGATGGCGGAGGTGGTGAACGACCACAACACCACCGTGGTCAGCAGCGCGGGCAACAGCCGGAGCGGGTTGCCGGCGGCCTCGAGGCCGTGGGCGAGTTGGAGGTAGGAGCGCATCATCCGCATCCGCACCGGGGCGGGCCAGGGCCGGAGCACCCGCATCAAGGTGGCGCGCGCCTGGCGCGTGGCGAGGAAAAGCACAACCCCAAAGCCAACCACTGCGAGCACGCCCGAACCGATCCCCCAACGGCGGAGCTGGGCCAGGGTCGCGGGATCCCCGGTCTGTGAGGAGAGGAGCAGCAGGATCAACACCAGGGCCATCACCACCCCAAAGGCATCGAACAGCCGCTCCACCACGGTGGTCGACAGCAGGGTCGTGAACGGGGCCCCACGGTCCTGGGCCACCACGGCGGGCCGAACCAGATCTCCACCACGCAGGGGCAGAAAGGTGTTCAGGGCGGCACCGATGGCCGTGGCCTGCCACAGCGTGCTCAGCGGGACCTCTCGATCCACGTGGCGGACGATCAGCATCCAGCGCACCGCCCGAGAGAAGTAGTCCCCCAACATGAGCCCTGCGGCCAGGACGAGGTAGCCCACCTTCACGCCGTAGAGCGCGTCGGCCAGCTCCGCCCAGTGCAGGCCGCGGATGAACCACACCAGCAGCGCGGCCGCAACGACCAGCACCACGACGAGCCGCTTGTCCACGCTCCTTGCCAAGAGGGGCTCCGCCACAGGCTCGGGCATTCTCGCGGCATGTAGCACCGCTCCCGTTTGACGGCACCCTGGCACCCGGGCTACCTGCCGCATTCTTCCGTTGGAGGAGAAATGGGCTGGGATGTCGCCGGGCTCGGCAACGCTCTCATCGACGCCCTCGTGGTGCTCGAGGACAACGCACTCATCGAAGAACTGGGCCTCGTCCGGGGCACCATGCACCCGGTCGACCACAAGCGTTGGCAGCAGGTGTACGAGCGGGTGCGCCACCGCGAGGTCACCTTCGACTCGGGCGGCTCGTGCGCGAACAGCATCGCCACCTGCGGCCTGCTTGGGGCGCGGGCCATCTACTGCGGGCAGGTCGGAAGGGATCGGATGGGGGAGATGTACGCCGCACGCATGGAGGAGGCCTGCGGCAGCCACGCGCTCCAGTACAGCGAGGTAGGGCACACCGGCAAATGCCTGTCGATCATCAATGGTGATGATGCCGAGCGCACCATGCTCACCGACCTCGGTGTCGCGATCACCCTGCCCCACGTGGGCGAGTTCGCGAAGGTGCTCCAGGACACGCGCATCGCCCACTTCACCGGATACACGTTCCTCGACAGCTCAATGCGCCGCGTGGTCTTGGAAGCGATGGGCGTGGCCCACGCCGCGGGCGCACTGATCTCCATCGACGCTGCGGATCCCTTCGTGGTGATGCAGGCCAAGGAGACCGTGTGGAAGCTCCTCGAGGAGTACGCGGCGCTGGTGTTCCTCAACGCCGACGAGGCGCGGATGCTCACCGGGCGCGCGCCCCGGGAGGCAGTGGAGGCGATCGTCGAGCGAACCGGCGTAAAGACCGTGGTGGTCAAGATGGGTGCCCAGGGCTCCCTGGTGTGTCGCGCCGGCGAGTGCTGCCGGATGGGCATCCGACGGGTCAACGCCATCGATACCACCGGTGCCGGCGACGCATACGCCGGCGGTTTCCTGTACGGCCTGGTCCAAGGCTGGGAGATCGAGAAGTGTGCGCAGCTCGCCACCTTGGTGGCCAGCCTCACCGTGGCCCAGGTGGGCGCAGTGGTGAAGGACCGGAAGCTCCTCGCCGACGCGCTGCGGGAGGTCCTCGAAGGCCGCACCGAGACACTGGCTCGGGTCGCCTCGTGAGGCTGGTTCGGTTCGATGGTGCGTCCGGCCCGAGCTGGGGACGGTTGGACGGCGAAACCATCCAGCCGCTCTCCGGGAGCGTAGCGAAGGGCTTCGAGGAGACTGGCACCCCGGTGCGGACGGACACAACGCGCCTGCTGGCGCCCGTCTCCCCCACCAAGATCGTGGCGGTCGGCTCCAACTACCCCGCACACGCCGCGGAGATGGGCAAGAAGGTCCCCGAAGTGCCCCGGCTGTTCCTCAAGCCGCCGTCCGCGCTCATCGGGCCGGGGGCGTCGATCCTCGTCCCGCCGGTGACGGAAC
>JAFDJI010000641.1 GCA_019307545.1 Deltaproteobacteria bacterium
GTGGCTGCGGGCGGGGACTTCCGCCTCAACCGCCGCTTCGGGCTCGTCGGAGAGACCTCCATCCAGTACTGGGATCCCTCACCGTGGGAGATCTCGGGCCTCGCGCGCGTGGACCTCATCGAGGGGCTGCGCGTCCGCGCTGGCTTGGTGTTCCCGGTGGCGGTGTGGTTCGGTTGGACCCCCGCGGACCAACCCGCCGGCGTGCGAGAGACGACGCTGCTGCTCGACGTCACCGCCGCATTCTGACCGCGCGCGGCCGCGACGGGTGAAGCCCCCGCCGCGATTGCGACGGGGGCTGGGAGGGAAAGGCCCTGGCCCGGAGGGTTGGAGCTTCTCTAGGATGGGGGTTGGGATTGGAGTTGCACCATGCGTTGTGAACCCACCCCCCGGACCGGGCACTCAAAGGGAGGGGATCACTCGGATTCGGTGGGGAGAGAGGTGTCGCTGGGGGTGGCGTCCACGACGGTGTCGGCGAGCACCGGCACCAGCAACTCCTGGCCGGGACGGAGCCGGTCGAGGTCCACCGAGGGGTTGTAGGCCTCGAGGACCCAGATGGGCATGCTGTACTTGTCTCGTGCGATACCCCAGGCCGAATCGCCCGTACGGATGCTGTAGAACTCGGTGGACACGGCCCCGCCGCGGGACGAGAGGTAGCCATCGACGCGCCTCTGCCAGTGCTCGTCCCGGTTGACCTCGATCTCGGCGAGGGCTTCGCCTTCCGCGGGGAGGAGGATCTCGGTCCCGACCGGGTAGTCACCGTCGAGGTCCAGGTCGGAGAACCCTGCGATGTCCTCGACCGGGAACCCGGACCAGCGGGCGAAGTGGTCGAGCGTCTCGCCGCGGCGCAAGCTGAATTGGGCCATCACCTCGGGTTCGACCTCTTCCAACGGTTCGACCACCGGGTCGCTGATGGGCACCGCGTCGGTCATCATGTCTTCGCCAAGAGCGATGCCGTCGGAGAAGGGCTCCTCCGAGATGGGCTCGACCTGGAACGAGGCCTCGATAGGCGCTGGCTCGGCCTCTTCGACCGCCGCCCGGGACAGCGCGAGCACTGTCTCCGAGTCCGACGAATTCGCGTTGGAGAAGGGCTTCGATTCGCCGCAGGCGGCGAGCGAGAGAAGCAGGACGAGAGAGATTCGGTAGTTCATTGCAATGCCTCCTGCGACCCGTGTTCTTGGGGTCGCTTGGTGGCAATGCATGGCGCGTGCCAGAGCAACTATCCAGGAAATAGCCTGGTATCAGCTACACCGTGGGTGTCCGACAAACCTGGCGATACATAGATTTGGCGGAGAAGGGATAGATTTTCATTCACCCTCGAGGGAGGACCGCAGGGCGAGAAACGCCTGGCGCCACGTCCGGTCCGCTTGGGCCCGGTCTTCCTCGTCATCGACGAGAGGTCCGCCTCGCTGCACCAGGCTGAGGCGGGTCTCCTCCCCATCGCGGGCCACCTGGAACTCCAGCCGGGAACCCGCACTCTTCCCCGGGCCGCTGGCGTCCCAGGCGATTTCCAGCCGGCGGATGGGACGGATCTCGTGGATGATCCCGCACTCTTCGAGGGGGTTTCCTTCGTCGTCCTCGCTGGTGAGCACGATCCGGCCCCCAACGCGGGCGTCGATCCGGGCGTCGTCCGCCAGCCACGTCGTGAGGCCTTCGACAGTGGTCAGGGCCCGCCACACCGCGCGGGGTGCGACGGCGATGTTGATCTGTCTTCGAATGGCCGGCATGCGGACCCTCGATGCCCCCATCCGGGCCAGGTGCCCCTAGCGTAGATCAGAGGCGGGCGCACGTTGGAAAGGGAAACAGATGCCCGCGGTGGGGGATTCCGCCGCGGTGACACGGGAGCGTCCACACGCCGTCAGGCGCGCTTGTTCCGAACCCGCCAGGCACGCAGGAGTTCCAGGTTGCGCCACGCGAACATCCCGGCGAAGAACAGGATGAAGATCTGGCTCGCCACCAGGGCGGCGATGCCCAGGGCGACGGCGCCCGCCAGGCCAACGCCCCAGGTGATGGGCCAGGCGACTGCCGGGGCGATGAAGAGCTGGAGGAACTGCGCGAGGGCCTGCCCGCCGTCCATGGGGAAGATCGGGATCAGGTTGAACACGCTCCACAACACGTTCAGATAGACGATCAGGATGGCGACGGAGTGTATGGCCCCCGGTAGCGGCAGCAGGGAAAGGACGAGCCCCACCGCAGCGAGGATCAGTCCAAACCCCGGCCCCGCGAGGACGATGGCGAGCTCCTTTCCGGCAGAGCCGCTGGGGGCATGCCGCGTGAGGCCCCCAAGCCCATGAAGGGTGATGGAGATCGGCTCCAGGCCGAAGGAGCGGGCGAGGATCGCATGCCCGAACTCGTGGAACAGGATCGAGAAGACCGCAACGCCGATGGTGGCGAAGATGTAGGGGAAGCTCCATCCCCAGCTCAACCCGAGCAGGAAGAGGATACCGGCGAGCAGTAGGGCGCCCGGGGCGATTTGCACCGGAAACCCGGCCAGGCGGAACTTCAGGGAATCCAAGTCATCTCCCTCGGTGGCATTCTGGATGTGGTGACAGCAGAAGGTACCGTCAAGTCACCCGGCGTGCGATCACGTGCACGGGACCCAGGTGGGTCTGGACCGTCTCCAGGCCCGGCGCCGTCAACGCGGCGGTCTCCACGTCCACGAGGACCAGCGCGCGGATGCCGAAGGCGGCGCGCGGTCGGAAGTCGAGATCCTCCAACGCGGTCTGTTGGTCGCAGTGGTCGCAGCGGAGTGCCCGCACGCCTCCGGCTCGCCACCGTGGGAGGGCGATCTGGAAGGCCGGTACGGCGTTCGCGCCACAGACTGGACATTGCACCCGGAATCCCCCCTGCTGGTTGGCGTACAGCGTCATCGTGCCAGGCTCGTCGAGGCGCGTGTTTCGGAAGCCGCCCGGCACGAGCCACCCCGCTGTTTCCGTGGCGCGGCCGTCGTCGCCGATGACCCCCTGTGACTGCAGTGCCGCCAACCGGTGGGCGAAGGACGCCCGACCCGGGGGAGCATCGAGGGCCTTGGGCACCAGGGCGAGATCGACGCGGTGTCCGGGGTGGGGCAAGGTCTTTCCTCCGCACGTGCATTGTGGCG
>JAFDJI010000642.1 GCA_019307545.1 Deltaproteobacteria bacterium
GTTCGCGTTCGCGTTCGCTTGAAGGGTCGCTCGTGAACGTCCTCGTGCTCGTGCGCGTTCGCGTGAAGGGTCGCTCGTGAACGTCCTCGTGCGCGTTCGCGTTCGCTTGAAGGGCCGCTCGTGAACGTCCTCGTGCGCGTTCGCGTTCGCTTGAAGGGCCGCTCGTGAACGTGCTCGTGCTCGTGCGCGTGAAGGGTCGCTCATGAACGTCCTCGTGCTCGGCCGCGTTGGCGTGAAGGGTCGCTCGTGAACGTCCTCGTGCTCGTCCGCGTTGGCGTTAAGGGTGGCTCGTGAACGTGCTCGAGCGCGTTCGCGTTCGCGTTCGCTTGAAGGGTCGCTCGTGAACGTCCTCGTGCTCGTGCGCGTTTGCGTGCAGGGTCGCTCGTGAACGTCCTCGTGCTCGAAAGGTCGCTCGTGCACGTTGTGAGCCTCCTTCCGGCCCGCGAACGCCAACGCGGCACCTGCTTGGGCGAATGCCGCGTTGGCGTTCACGGACCTTCAGGAGTCAGACGATGTCCTCTCTTCCCCAGACCTTTCCCCATCATCGCCTCGATGCCTACCGAGTCGCTCTGGAGGCGATGGTGGGAGTCAATGTGCTCGCACGAGGGATTCCCCGCGGACATCGCTCCATCGCCGACCAGATGAAGCGCTCCTCCACGGCCGTTGTGGCACTGATCGCCGAGGGAGCGAACCGACGCGGCGCTGGCGAGAAGCGGCAGAGATTCACCGAAGCGCGCGGCGAAGCGGGAGAAACCGCCGCCTGGCTCGAGATCCTCGTCGTCCTGGAGTTGGCCGAAGAAGCACACGTCGCACCCACCGCGCATCTCCTCTCCAGGGTCGCGGCAATGCTGACCAGGCTCATCCAAAGAAATGCATGAACACCATCATCCCCGCCGAAACAGACCGGGCTCGCCGCGATCCACCCCCGGTGGGGCGGATTGGGTCACGGCTCCATCACACATCACGGCGATGCGATGGGCGGCGGGTGGGATCCCCCCCGGTGGGGGTGCTTGGGTCACGGCTCTGTCCCGCCCACGGCGACGCGAAGCCGGGCGCCGGCGGAGGCACTCCACCCGTACGCGCCGCTTCGAGGCAAGGGCCCCCTGCGCCGCGCAGCGGCGCGAGGGGAACGCCGTAGGCGGCGAGGAGGGTGGAGAGCCTCCGCCGACGAGCCCGGCGTCAGCCTCGCCCTTTGGTCGAGCAGCGAGCCTGGTGTCAACCTCGCCTACTCGGGATCCGTTCCCACTGCGTACCCCATCGCGCGCAGCATCTCGACGACTTCCTCGTCGTACCCCCGGGGCGTCGTGGTGTTCTCATGCGGGATCGGCGCGACCGCACGGTTGAGTTGGATGGTGCGTCCCCCGACGGTCAGGCGGGCCAGCATGCCCGTAATCGCCTTCCGAAGGACCTTGTCGTCCAGGACATGGGTGGACGTCTTGTCCGGTCCGAGGGTGAAGTCGACCCGCAACCCCACCACGGCCTCTTCCCAGGGCGCCTCGGAGACGAAGAACACCTCGCGTGCGTATCGGTAGCCGGCGAGCCAGATGAACGTGACGGTATCGCCGTCCACGGTGACCGTGGCGGCGGATTTCGCGGTGGGATCTTCTCCGACCCAGGCGGCCTTCACCCCGCCCGGCACGTGCACCTTGGCCACGAGGTCGATCTCGGGCGGGGCGGCGACCGTGTTGGGCAGGAGGCGGAAGCCCGTCCCGACGCTGGTGCCGAGGCCGGTCGCCAGCCGGTCTCGGTAGATCTGGGCCATCTCCTCGCCGTGGAGGCGGTTCCGCGTCTCCCCGGGGTCGGCGGCGAGGTCGTAGAGGTACTCCCGTCCCCGTGTGGTGGTGTACTTCTCGTGGTCGCGGAGGGTGCCCCACTGGGCGTCCCCGTACAGCGGACGACCGAAGGACTGATCTCGCTCGACCAGGCTCGCCAGGGCTTCCTGATCGCCCTTCATGGCGGGAACCAGGTTCCAACCGTCAACCTCGCCCACGTCCAGGTCCAGCAGGTCGAGCACGGTCGGCACCAGGTCGAGGAGGGAGACGGGGGCTTCGACGCGAGACGGGGGCAAACCCGGCGCACGGATCGCAAGCGGCACCCACAGCACTTCCTCGTACAACGTATGCCCGTGCTCGAATCCGCCGTGCTCCCAGAACTCCTCACCGTGGTCGGAGAAGAACAACACGATGTCGTCTTCTCCCAGCGCATCCAGGAGTCGCCCGACCTGGTCGTCGATGTAGCGAATGCTCCCGTCGTAGCGATCGATCACGTATTCGCGGTCGGGGGCCTCCAGGCGATTGCTGAGCACCGTGCTGCGGAAGAAGACCTCTCCCAGCCCCTCCGGCGCCGGCCCAGCCCACATCTTCCGGTACTTCTTGGGTTCCTTGTACGGTAGGTGGACGTCCATGAAGTGGACCATCACCAGCGCGTCGCGCCCATCCACCTCTTCGAGCCACGCCAGGGTCTTGTCCACCTGCTCCTCGGCCAGTGGCCAGTTCACCAGCTGGTGCTGCGCCCAGTCCCGGTTGATCCCGAAGTTGGGCGACAGGTACCAGTTCCCCGCAAACATGGCCGTCGACCACCCCTCGGCCTGGAGCCGCCCTTGCAGGGTGGCCGCACTGTCGTAGAGCTCGGGATGGCGACCGGTCATCAGCGAGCGGGCGGCCGGCAGGGTCCAGGGGGCAACCGAGCGGGCCGCATCGAAGATCACCGCCTCGGAGGCGAAGCGGTCCAGCAGCGGGGACGTGTCGCGCTGGTATCCGTAGTGGCCGAGGTGGTCCGGGCGCAGGGTGTCGACGAACACCATGACCACGCGGCGGGGATCCTCCTTGCGCGAGGCGACCTGCGGATCTCCGACGAACGCGTAGTCGAACACCGTGCTCGCGCCCGGGTCGGAGCGGAGCACCAGGCGGATTTCCCGTCCAGCCCAGGCCGAGAGGTCGACGCGCTCCGGAAGGAAGGTGCCGGGGTCGAGCCTGCGCTTCCATACTGTAGTGGGCACACCACCACCGTCCTCCACCTCCCAGCTGAGCGTCACCCCGTCGGAATCGGGCCCATCCCGGACCTCCGGCAGGACCACCCCAGGGTAGAAGTGAAGCTCCGCAGCGGCGGGCACGGTGATGTCCCAGGCCGCGACGCCGGGAGCGGGCAGCAGCAAACCGGTGCGCGAGACCGGCCCGTCCTGGATCGTGGCCCGGACGAAGTCGGCCGGGTCGGTCTTTCCCGAGAACACGAAGTTCAGCGCCGCCTCGCGGGCCGTCGCTCGTGGGTAGCTCAGGAAGTACTTCTCTCCCGAAAGGTGCTCCGCTTTCAGGGGGGCGGATACCCGCACCGTCTTCGCGGTGTAGGACCAGTAGATGACCTTCCCCAAGACGTGCTTCG
>JAFDJI010000643.1 GCA_019307545.1 Deltaproteobacteria bacterium
GACGCCTGCGACCTCTGCCCCTACGACGACGACGACGACATCGACGACGACGGGGCGTGCGGCGACGTCGACAACTGCCCGGCCATTGCCAACAGCGACCAGGCCGATGCGGATACCGACGGCCTCGGAGACGTCTGCGACACCTGCCCCAATGACGCCGCCAACGACATCGACGACGACGGGGTTTGTGGCGACGTCGACAACTGCCCGACCATCACCAACACCGACCAGGCTGACGCGGACGGTGACGGCATCGGGGACCCCTGTGACACGGCCGGGCCGAAGCTGAAGACCGGGTTCCTGTCCGACGTGAACGACCAGGAGGCTACGGTGGTCTACCTGGACCAAGACTACGACTCACCGGTGATCATCGCAGTGCCAATCATCAAGGCGGGCATGCCGCCGGTCGTCACCCGGGTGCTGGACACCTACACCGACGCCTTCGAGGTGTGGGTGCAGCGCGCAGACAACAGCACCGAGCCCGTATCCGCCGACGTCTACTACCTGGTCGTCGAGGAAGGCGACTGGTTCGCCGACTACGGCTTCGAGGCGCGGCGGATGACCTCGACCACCACCCAGGAGAACAGCAACTGGGCGGGTCCGGCGAACGTCGGGTACCTGGGCAGCTACAGCGTCCCGGTGGTGCTCGGCCAGGTCATGTCAACCAACGACCCCGGCTGGTCCGCGTTCTGGTGCCAGGGAAGCGCCCGCCGCAATGTGCCAGATTCCTCCAACCTCTACGTCGGCAAGATGGTCGGCGAGGACCCGGACATCACTCGCGACGACGAGGAGCTCGGCTGGGTGGTCTTCGAGGCTGGTCTCGGCAACATCGACGGACGTGACTACTACGCCGCCGTCAGCTCCGACTTCGTGCGGGGCTACGACAACACCCCGCCGTACGCCCTGCCCATCTCGGGCCTTGCCTCGGTCGACACCGCGGTGGTTGGCCTGGTGGGCATGGACGGCGGCAACGGCGGCTACAGCGCCTTCTACGGGACGTCCCCTGTCTCCAACGCCGCGCTGGGTGTGCTCGTCGACGAGGACAGGATGTACGACACCGAGCGCAAACACACCACGGAGCAGGTGGCATACATCGCCTTCGGACTCTGATCGCTTCACGAGCCCTGCATCGACAGCTCCCCGGACAGCACCGTATCGACCACCACCCCGACGTCCGTCAGGCGCACCGCGCGGATCTCCAGGGCCTCCAGGTGCCCGCGGATCAGGGCACCCTGGTCGGTCCGGACCTCGGAGAGCCCCGCATCGGCCTGCTCCCGGGCAGTGTCCAGCTGCGCGCCGAAGGGAAACACCAGCCGCTCCTGGAGTGCCTCCTTCACCCCGCTGGCGGCAAGCACGGCGGCGCTGGACACCGCGCGGTCCCAGGTCTCGACGACGTAGTCGAAGTCCTCCACGGCCACGACCCGGCGCTCGGAATCGACGACCGGACGGCCGGCCAGGTGCAGCGTTCCAGCGGTGTCCCGCACCGGGCTCCTCGTCGAGTAGGCGACCGCCACCACAACGCGATCCCCCGAGGGATAGAGTTCGACCGCTTCGAGCACGACGGTGCCCGCCCGAGCCCCTTCCCCCGGCAGAGACCAGGTCTGCCCGGCAACCGCGGCGCTGGCGAGTTGCGACAGCTCCTCCCAGGTCAAGGTCACCGGAAGCTCCAGATGGAAACCCGTATCGGCGGGAGGGTCACGGCGTGGCGGCAGAGTTGGCAGGGGTGGAGCTACCCCTGGCGATCCGACCAGCAGCCCGAAGCGCCCGACGATGCCCACGGTCAGCTCCAAGGCGTCCGAACCCACCACGGGTGCACTGGCGTACAGCGCCTGTGGGGTGCCCATCCACCAGGTGGTTGGCGCCTCACCCACCAGGCTCGGCGTGCCCAGCCTCGTCCAGGCCTGCTCGATGCCCACCCGGAAGCGGTCCTCCTTCCGAATGCGCGCGTCTACCCTGGCGGCCACCTCGGGCCACATCGGGACGAGTTGACGATCGGCCAGCTTCTCGATGCCGAAGTGCAGCGGTCCCAGCGAGAGCCTGGGCTTCTCGGTCCACCGGTGCGACATCACGGTGTTGGGCTCCAGCGACCAGTCGTCGGTCAAGGCGAGATCCAGCGCCATCTCCACGACCAACCCGGCCTCGACCCGCGGCCCGGTCGGGTCCTTGCCACGCGCGGAGCGCTTCTCGGCCCGGCCCTTTCGGTAGGCCAGCGCCGAGACCTCGATGGGAACCTCGAAGACCAGCTTCCCCGCGCGACCCATGGCCCGTACGGGACCGGTGCGCTCCGCGTGCACATCCACCAGGAAACCGTTTTGGATGGCCTGTCCCCGGGTGTCGACCAACACCTGGGGAACGCTGCTCTCGATGGAGGCCGCGAGGTCGGCCAGCGGGATGGCGACCGGTACGACGATCACCGAGGAGCGCGGCTCGGGCGGCGCCTGGAGGGCGGCCCCCCGCGGCGGTCCCTCCGCAGGAGGGGACACCGGGGGCCAGTACAGGTAGAGCGCCGCCCCGGCGAGGAAGACACCCAGGAGCACCAGCACCCATCGAGCCCGAGCTGGCTGCAGCGTCTCCAAGATAGCCCCGTTGCCTCCATCCGCAGCGTACCCGATGATGGGGTGGGACCTCGGGGAGGCATCGCATGTTCCGCGTAGCGACGTTGGTGACCTGGACGCTGTGGCTGGGCGCCTGCGACCGAACACCCGAGGACGACACCACCTGCGCTGAGGACCTCCCCCTGGATGTCGTCATCGAACCGGATGCCATGGGACCGGACACCCAGATCCACGGCACCTCGGCCTATGCGAACGGCAACCTGTGGGTGGCGTACAACCTCCCGGACAGCGGCGGTGACTTCGATGTGTGGCTGACGCGCCTCGCCTGCGACGGCTCCACCGCTGTTCCGCCCTTCGAGGCCAGCCAGAGCGACGACAACGAGATCGACCCGGTGATCACCATCGCCGGGAGCCGCCTGCTGGTCGCCTGGACCTCGGACAAGGGAGTGGGACCGGCCAACCTGGACATCCGCTACCGGGTCTTCGACCACGAGGGCGAGGCCGTCACGGACGTGATGGAGTTGGCAGCCTCCCG
>JAFDJI010000644.1 GCA_019307545.1 Deltaproteobacteria bacterium
GGATGCCGCGGTATGCTTCCACGTCTGGCAGGGTTGCCACCAGAGACGATGATGGTGGTCTCCGGCGAGGGGGGCCGCTCGGAGCCGGTCCCCACCGTGGTCCTCAAGCGACACACCGCCCTGGCGGCCGGACCCGGGCTCGGCGCTGGCGGCAGCCTCGGCGAGACGATGGGAGGCTGGCTCCAACACTTGTGGGAGACCTCCGGGCTCCCCCTGGTGTTCGATGCAGACGCGTTGCCCCACACCCAGGGCGGCTCGGCCGCCCCGCGCCTGGTCACGCCCCATCCCGGGGAAGCTGCACGCTTGCTGGACACAAGTGTGCACGAGGTGCAGGCGGATCGGTTCTCCGCCGCGAAGCGGCTGGCCACCGACGGGAAGGTAGCGCTGCTCAAGGGCCGCAACTCCCTGGTGGCTGCCGAACGGACTCGCCTCTCGGTCAATACCGCGAACAGCTCCGTGCTGGGGACAGGTGGATCGGGAGACGTGCTCACCGGCGTCCTGGGGGCGCTGCTCGCCAGGGGGGTCGGAGCGCACGACGCGGCCCGTCTGGGGGCATGGGTCCACGGGCACGCCGCCCAGCGGCTGGAGGCCCGGCGGACACAGGGGTGGTCCGCGGCAGACGTGGCGGCGGAGATCCCGGCCGCGATCGAAGCACTCCTCGCTCACGGCCACCCCTGAGGGACCGGACCCGCCCCGTTTCCTTGACGCCCCCCCCACAGCGCGCGACCTTGCGGCCATGCGGACACTGCACTCATTTGGCCCCGAGGACACCTGGGCACTTGGCGCAGCCATCGGACGGGCCGCGTTCCCCGGCACGGTGGTGGCGCTGCAAGGCGAACTCGGTGCTGGAAAGACGGTGCTCGCGAAGGGTATCGGCGCCGGTCTGGCGGTGACCACTCGGGTCCAGAGCCCCTCCTTCATCCTGGTGCAGGCCCACCTGGGGGGGCGGCTGCCCTTCTGGCACGTCGATCTGTACCGCGTCGGCGACGTCAGCGAGCTGGAGCAGCTCGGTCTCGACGAGCTCGTGGAGGGGGATGGGGTCACCGTGATCGAGTGGGCCGAGCGCCTTTCAGAGGCAATGCCCCCAGACCACCTCCAGGTCCATTTGGAGGGTGAGGGGAACGAACGCGCCATCACAATTCGTGGCACCGGGCCGCGACACCGCCCGCTGGAAGAGGTGGATGTCTGCTGAGGCGCGCTCGCGAGCTCCTTCGCGACGCGACACAATCACGCTGGCCCTGATGGTGGTGACCGCGGGGCTGCTCCTTTACCACCGCGGGTCCTTCGAGCCGGGGCTGGCAGACGGCGTCTTGGTGGAGGTGGTGGGCGAGGTCCGGCACCCCGGGGTCCACCTGCTCGATCCCCCGACCGTAGCGTCTGCGCTCGCCGCCGCCGGGGGCGCCACGTCGGGCGTTCCCCACACCGCGCTCCCCGGCGGGGTGCGGGTCGTGGTGCATGCCGAGGGTGCCCGGGTGACAACCGCGGCAGACCCCCTGCTGCTGGGGCACCGCGTCGACCTGAACGAGCACGGAGCGGAGGCGCTCCTCACCCTCCACGGGGTGGGCGAGGGGACCGCGGCTGCGCTGCTCGAGGACCGCGCCCGCCGAGGCCCCTTCTACGCGAAGGCCGACCTGCTCCGGGTACGCGGCGTCGGCCCCGCAACGTTGGATTCCCTCTCCCCCTACGTCACGGTCGGCGACGTGGGACCTCGGCCCCCACGCAGGCCCGTCGACCTCAACAAGGCCACCGCGGCGCAGCTCGACCGCATCCGCGGGGTGGGACCGGTCACCGCGGGGGCCATCATCGCCGACCGGGAGGCGCACGGCCCCTTCGAATCCGTCGAAGACCTGGTCCGGGTCCGGGGCGTGGGTCCAAAGACCGTGGAGAAGGCGAAAGGGGTGGTGGACGTTACCCCCTCTCCATGATCTACCTCGATCACAACGCCACTTCGCCCCTCCTCCCAGAGGTGCTGGAGGCCATGGGCCCGTGGCTGGGTACGCCGGCAAACCCCGCCTCGGCGCATCGAGCCGGGCAAGCGGCCGCCGCGGAGGTGGAACGCGCGCGGGAGCACATTGCCACGCTGGTGGGGGGTAATCCGGCCGGAGTCGTGATCACCTCGGGTGCCACCGAGGCCAACCACACCTTCCTCCGGGGCGTGGTGCAACAACACCCGGGTCGGGTGGTGTTGAGCGCCATCGAGCACCCGAGCGTGCTCGCCGCGGCGGAGGTGGGTGGGGGGCCGGTACAAGTCCTGGACGTGCAGAGAAGTGGTGTGGTGCGGGTGCCCGATCTCCCACTGATCCAACCCCTGGACCAGGGACGAGCGGCCACCCGCGCGGTGGGCGCGGCACTCCACGTAGACGCCACCCAAGCGGCCGGGCGGATTCCGCTTCACCTCGACGATGCCGACGGGGTGGTGCTCTCCGCCCACAAGCTGGGGGGGCCCGGTGGCGTCGGAGCCCTGGTCCTGCCGGACGGCGCTCCCTTTCCCCCCCTGCTCACCGGTGGGTCCCAGGAGCGGGGGCGCCGCGCGGGCACCGTCCACACCGCCGGCGCGGTGGGGTTCGGAGAGGCCTGTCGACTGGCCCACCTGGAGCTGACGTCACGTCGGGAGCGGTGGGGGACACTCTCGGCACGGATCCGCGCTCGTCTCCGCGCGATCGGGGCACGGCTCGTGGGTGACCCGGACCTCCTGCTGCCCAACACCACCTGCGTCGTCTTCCCCACCCTGTTGGGTGAGAGCCTGGTCCAAGCCCTCGACCTCCGGGGGGTCTGTGTCTCCTCCGGAGCCGCATGCGCCTCCGGCAGCCTGGAGCCGAGCCCGGTCCTCCTCGCCATGGGCGACCCCGAACCACAAGGCGCGCTCAGCCTCGGCCCCCAAACCACCCCGGCCGAGGTCGACGCATTCCTTCAAGTAATGGATGAAGTCCTCGAAACCATTAGATCTACCCCGAGTTTCCGTTAGCTTCGTTGGATCCCACCACCCCGGGTACCACCCCACCCGGAATGAGCCGAAGCCGACGAGCCCGGCGTCAGCGAAGGAACAAGATGATGATCACCACGAACGCGATCAGGGTCGAGGTGATCCCGAACACGATGGTCAGCATCTGGACGGTCGACGTCCGGGACCAAACCCAGGGGACGGGCAGGGGACGACGCTGGGGGGGAGGGTCAGCCGTGGGGGTCCGGTGTCGCGGTGGTGGCGGGGGCCGGGTGGAAGCCGCCGCCAGATGAGCCACCGTCCGGTCCAGGGCGCGGTCCAGATCCTCCATCCACCGTTCCGCGCACGGCCCGCCCTCGTGCTCCACCAACTCGTCATAGGCACGGACTACGTTCAGCGCCATGGCCTTCGCGTCCCGGTAGCGTTCGTCCGGGTTGGGCCGGGTGGCCTTTCGGATGATGCGAGCCACGGGCTTCGGGATCTCTGCGAGGTACTCGGGCCGCTTGTCGATCGCCTCCAAGACCGACGGGTGTCGGCGGGTCACCATGGCGAACAGGGTCGCGCCGACGCCGAACAGGTCGGCCCGCGGTGTCACCAGCCGCGCGTCCGAACGCTGCTCGGGCGCCATGTACCCGATGGTTCCCATGGCATCGCCCGTCCCCGTCTGGTGCAGCAGCTTCTGGTTGGGGATGCGAACGATGCCGAAGTCGCTCAGCCGAGCCCCACCATCCCCCCCGATCAGGATGTTCCCCGGCTTCACGTCTCGATGGACCGTCCCGGAGGCATGAACGGCCGTGATCGCCTTGAGCACGTCGAAGGTGATGCGAAGCGCTTTGCCGATGGGAAGCGGACGGGTGGCCCGAAGCAAGTCGGCCACGCTCCCCTCGTCGAGGAGTTCCATGACCAGGAAGAAGCGGCCGTTCTCGTGCCCGTAGTCATGGACCCGCAAGATGTTCGGGTGCTCCAGTCGCGCCATGACGCGGGCCTCGGTGAGGAAACGGGAGCGGAACACCGGAGACCGCGCCGCTTCGTCGTCGAGCAACTTCAGCGCGCGCTCCAGCCCCAGCACGCTGTCCTGTGCCCGCCACACGGTGGCAATGCCACCTGTCCCGAGCTTCTCGGAAAGTGTGTACCGACCCTTTCCCAGGCTCCGTGGTGCCCGGCGGGCCGACTTGGTGTGTTTCCCACCCATGGGCCTCTGTTGGATATACCTTGCGGATTGGCCCTCGGATACCGCAACCACAATCCCATCGCCACCGCCGACTTCGCAGGTCCGGTTTGACCGTGGGCGCCAGACGAGCAATACAGGGCCATAGCGATCCGGGAGGACCGATGTCCGGCAACAAAACCGCGCGCCACCGCGCGGCCCTCAAGGCCAAGTACCGCAAGGCGCGCGCGCGTAAGGGCCGGCTCCTGAAGCTGAAGAAAGCCGGCGGCCGGCTGCAGTCCACCCCCCGCGGCAAGGGCCGCAAGGCCAGCGTCCTCGGCTAGCCTGGAATCGGCGCCTCCTGGTCCCATTCGCCCGAATACTCCGTCGCTTCCTCGGTCGCGTACCGAAGTACGCTTCCCTCGTTGCTCCTCGTCTTCGAACGAATGGACCCCACCATTCCAGGCCGCGCCCCAAATGTGGCTAGAGCCCGGGATCCACTCCCGGTGACCTCCGCGGAACGCCGTAGGCGGCGAGGAGGGTGGAGCGCCTCCGCCGTTCAGCCCGGCGTCAGCAGCGCCACTGGGATATGTTGCAACACATGGTGCAACAGGAGCACGCCGTGTCTGACCCCCTCGCCGCCCTCTCTGAAACCATGGACCTGGGCTGGTTCCAGACCGACGCGGACCGCAACCTCACCGTGTGGAGCGAGGCCCTCGAGCGCCTCACCGGCTTCGAAGCCAAGGAGGTGCTCGGGCTTCCCTGCGTGGTCGCGGTCCGGTGCGCGGAGTGCCTCGCGGGGTGTGGGATTCGGGAAAACAACGAGGTGCGCGACATCCCCATGACCCTGCACGCGAAGGACGGCTCGGAGATCCGGGTTCGGAAGTTCGGCCGAGCCCTTTACGACGGGACGACCTTCGAGGGGACGGTAGAGGGGGTGATGCCCGACGCGGAGAAGCCCTCCCCCGAGGGATGGAGAATGGACGCCCTTCTCGCCTCACTGGGGCGGCACTGGATCATCGCCGACCCCGAGTTCCGGCTGATTGCCGCCTCGTCGAACCTGCGCGAGGAGTTGGGGTGGACCCCCGGAGCATTCGTGGGGATGACCTTGGAGTCCCTGCTCGGGGCCGAGGTCTTCGGAGCGGAGTCCGCGTTTCGGGAGGCGTTGGCGGACGGACGCCGACCCGAGGGATGGCGCGCTGCGCTCCGGCGTTCCGATGGGACGCGCCTGCCGGTGTCCATCTCCGCTGGGCAAACAGAGGGGCTGCCGATTCGGTACTTCGTGATGGTCCGACCCTCGATCGGGAGCGCCGATGCCCCCTCGACCTTCGAGGGGATGGTCGGGCGAGCGGCTTCGATGCAGCGGATCTTCCGGATGGTGGAGTTGTTGCGGGACAACGACGCCACCGTGCTGATCACTGGCGAGAGCGGCACCGGGAAGGAGTTGGTGGCGCACGCGCTGCACGCGCGCTCCCACCGCCGCGACGGACCCTTCGTCGCGGTGAACTGTGCCGCGCTCCCGGCCGATCTGCTGGAGAGCGAGCTGTTCGGACACGTGCGTGGTGCATTCACCGGTGCGGTACGGGATCGACCCGGGAGGTTCGAGCTTGCCCAAGGCGGAACCCTGTTCTTGGACGAAATCGGAGATCTGCCCCTCCAACTGCAGGTGAAGCTCCTCCGTGTCCTACAGGAGCACACCTTCGAGCGGGTAGGGGACTCCACCACCCGCAGCGTGGACGTGCGGGT
>JAFDJI010000116.1 GCA_019307545.1 Deltaproteobacteria bacterium
CAGGGGAGTCCTCCTTGGGGTTCGGCGTGGTGGAGGAGGGGGTACAGCAGGTGGAGCAACCGGGACCACCGGCTCGAAGATGGAGTCCTCGCGCCTTTCGGTCGAAGGCCACCGTCGGTCGCGCGTTGGAGGGACAGGGACGATGGCGCGGCGCCACGACGCCGCGGGTGCGAACACCCCGTGGTAGTGCACCCGGTGCGCGCGCGGTGCGGGCACCAGGGCGGTGAGCCTCTCGATCAGTTCCAGCGGCGAGAGTAGCAGTCCGCGCGCGCTTGCTGTACCACCCGAACACCGCCCGGAGGAACACGCCCAACACCTCCCGGCACAGTCTCGGCCGACGCGCCAGCCAGAACCGGAGCGGCATGGGTAGGGTGAGGACCCACTGGCGGACCGGCACCTCCGGGAACACCCGCTCCACCAGGTGCGCCGCGGTTTGGCACATCCAGCGTCCGCCACACGAAGGGCAGAACCCGCGGCCCTTGCAGGAGAAAGACACACCCCGCCACTACACCCCTTGTGGCCGGGCCGAAGCAGAAGCTCCACATCACGCACCCGTTCCATCCATGGTGCGGGCGGGAGTTCGAGGTAGTCGACGTGCGATGTTGGCGGGGCGAAACCCGCCTGCACTTCTACGATGACGAGGGCGGCCTGCTCTCTATTCCTGCAGGTTGGACCGACCTCGGTGAGGCCGACCCGTTCGTCGCGAGGTCTGGCGGCCGCGCGCACTTTCGGATCGACGACCTGCTCCGTCTTGCCGCCCTGGTCGATGGACTCCGGGAGGCGTGATGGCTCGAACCCAACTTCGGTTGTGTAAGGGAAACTGCGCCGTCACTGTAAAGGAAATGCTGTCGCGCGCCCCCTGGGCTCGTGTCTCTGCACTGGATGCAGGAATCATCATACAAATCGATTCCGTTGGATCATCCTACCTCTTGGCTCGACGACGTGGTTGTCCGGTTGATTTCGAGACAAGGAAGTGCATGAATATATTTACACTCCCTGCTCGATTCTCCTCCCTCTCCCCCCCCGCAGCCCATGTCCAACGCCAAGCACGATTCCCTCCGAGCGCACCGTTCGCTCAATCCCCACCCCGAACGAGTGGTCGATCCCCTCTTCGCGGAGATCTCGTTTTTCGACCCTCACGACCTTGTGCAGGTCAAGTACGAGATGCTCCGGCGCGAGCGAGAAGACGGCCTGTCCGTGACCGAGGCCGCCGCCCGCTTCGGCCTGTCGCGTGTGACCTTCTACCAGGCCAAGGGTGTCTTCGAGCGCGATGGGCTCGCTGGACTGGTGCCCAAGAAGCGCGGCCCCCGAGCGGGTCACAAGATCACCGCCGAAGTCCTGACCTTCCTGGCGAAGGAGCGTCGGCGCGCACGCCACGCGACGTATGGGGCGCTTGCCAAGCGGTTGGAGGAGCACTTCGGCATCACGGTCCATCCCCGGAGCATCGAACGGGCTCTGAAGAAGGCCGAAAAAGGGGGCTGAAGGTACTTTTGCCCGAACCTGTCGAAGAGGTCGAGCGCCCCGTCGCGGCATACGAGACACTGCGAGACACCGCGCTGTCCCCATCACGGGGCCACGCCACGCTCGGACGCGTCTACCTCGAGCATCGGGGCCTGGCGGCATGGCTACAGAGCTGGCCGACGCGGCAGCCGGCCGACCCGCCGCAACCTCTTCGCCCTGCTTTGAGGCCAGTCCCCGGACCACGCCACGGCGACACGCTCCCGAACCTCGCCGCCACGACATCCCTCCTCGCCGACATGCTCCTTTCCAACCTCGTGGAGACGACGCCATGAACGCCCACCACTCGAACTCCAAGATCGACACAGACCACCTGCAGAGGAATGCCTACCTGTACGTGCGACAGTCCACGCTCCACCAGGTGATCGAGAACAGCGAGAGTACCGAGCGCCAGTACGCGCTCCGTGAGCACGCGTGCGTCCTTGGATGGTCGCCGGAGCAGGTCGTGATCGTCGATGGAGACCAAGGACAGTCCGGTGCTTCAGCCGACGACCGGGAGGGCTTCCAGTACCTGGTAGCCGAGGTCGGCATGGGCCGTGCCGGCATCGTGATGGGGCTCGAGGTGTCGCGGCTCGCCCGCAACAACGCCGATTGGCACCGCCTGCTGGAGATCTGCGCGCTCTCGGGCACCCTGATCCTCGACGAGGACGGTGTCTACGACCCCGCGCACTACAACGACCGGCTGCTGCTGGGGTTGAAGGGGACGATGTCGGAGGCGGAGCTGCACATCTTGCGAGCGCGGCTTCAAGGAGGCCTGTTGAACCAGGCGCGGCGCGGAGCGCTCAAGCTGCGGCTGCCGACAGGGTTCGTCTACGATGCCCTCGACCGAGTGGTCCTCGACCCGGACAAGGAGGTCCAAGAGAGCTTTCGCCTGTTCTTCAAGACCTTCGCGCGGACCGGGACCGCGCACGCCACGGTCAAGTACTGGCGGGACCATGAGCTTCGGTTTCCGCGACGCGTGCACACAGGTCCCTGCAGAGGAGGCCTCGTGTGGGGCACGCTCACGGGCAACCGGGCCTACAACGTCCTGTGCAACCCGAGGTACGCCGGTGCCTTCGTCTACGGCCGCAGACGCCAGGTCCGTCGCGGGGGCGGGAAGGTCCGGCAGGTGGCGGTGGGGCGCGACCAGTGGATCGTTCTTCTCCCCGACGCGCACGAGGGCTACATCACCTGGTCCGAGTACGAAGAGAACCAGGCCCGGATGCGGAACAACAGCCAGGTTCAGCGGGAGGCGCGCAAGTCCGTGCCGAGGGAAGGGCCGGCGCTCCTGCAGGGGCTTGCCCTGTGCGGACGCTGCGGTCGCCGGATGACCGTGCGGTACCACCGTCGGAAAGAAGAGCTCACTCCAGAGTACGTCTGCGACGGGCTCGCGAAGAAGGAAGCGGCCCCCGTGTGCCAGTTCATCCCAGGAGCGGGCATCGACGAGGCCATCGGGGACCTGCTCCTCGAAGTCGTCTCGCCAGCGGCCATGGAGGTCTCCCTCGCTGTTCAACAGGAGCTCCGCGACCGTATCGAGGAGGCCGACCGCCTTCGCTTCCGGCAAGTCGAACGCGCCCAGCAGGAAGCGGAGCTCGCGCGGCAGCGTTTCCTCCAAGTCAATCCTTCCAACCGCATGGTGGCCGACGTCCTCGAGGCCGACTGGAACAACAAGCTGAGGGCGCTCGCCGCGGCACGCGACGACTACGAGCGAAAGCGTCAGCAGGACCGCCTGATCCTCGACGACCACCAGCGTGACCGCATCCGCCAGCTTTCCAGCGACTTCCGAGCCGTCTGGCACAGCCCAGCCACCGACCATCGCGACCGCAAGCGCATGGTGCGCCTGCTGATCGAAGACGTCACGCTGGTCAAGGGCGACGAGATCACCATCCACGTCCGTTTTCGCGGTGGCGCCACCCGAACCCTGACCACGCCCCGCCCCAAGCCCGCATGGGAGTTGAGAAGGACTCCGCGCGAGGTCGTCGATCGGATCGACCAGCTCCTCGACCAGCACACCGACAGCGAGATCGCCGAGATCCTCAACGCCGAGGGGCTGCGTTCGGGCGAAGGACACACATTCCAGGCCGACCGTGTCAACAAGGTCCGTCGTGCCTACAAGCTTCGCAGTCGGCGCACCCGCCTGCGGGAGCGTGGCCTGCTCACCCTCGGGGAGATTGCCACGCGCCTCGGCATCTCGACGTGGACGGTCAAAAAGCGTCGGTTGAGGGGAACCCTCTGCGTTCGCGCGATCCGGCTCGATGACACGGGCGCGTACATGTACGAAAATCCATCAGCGAACGCTCGTCACGTTGGACAACACCACAGCTCGTGCAGATGAGGTGCAGTTTGAAGCGCAGTCCAACGGCACCACGGACGGATCCCCTCACTCCCCGATGATCTTCACCATCACGCGCTTGTTTCGCCGGCCGTCGAACTCGCCGTAGAAGATCTGCTCCCAGGGCCCGAAATCGAGTTGCCCCCGGGTCACCGCGCACACCACCTCCCGGCCCATGATCTGCCGCTTGTGGTGGGCGTCGGCATTGTCCTCACCGGTGCGGTTGTGGTGGTATCTCTCCGCTCCCGGGTCGAAGGGGGCGAGCCACTCGAGCCACTTCTTGTAGTCGCGGTGCAGGCCGGGCTCGTCGTCGTTGATGAACACGCTGGCGGTGATGTGCATCGCGTTGACGAGGCAGAGGCCCTCCTGGATGCCGCTCTTCGTCAACTCCTCCTGGACGCGTCGGGTGATGTTGATGAAGCCCATCCGCTCGGGGACGGTGAACATCAGGTGGGTGGTGTGGCTCTTCATGGGATTCCTCCGGGGGCCGACGGAGTCTACTCGCTCGACCCCCACGACCTGCGCCAGGTAAGGCCGCCGTCGTCGCTGCGCCACGTGGCATGGGTCCCTTCCTCGGCGGCCGAGCGGCACCGGCAACGCCGCCGCGCAGGACGAGATGGAGGCCTCCCAGGGCGAGGACGAGAAGCCGAAGAAAGGCTCGGTTCGGGTCCGCACCGTCTCCCTCGCCCCGTGGGACAACGAGCGAACCGCGACCATCATCCTGAACGCGGGCATGAGACATGGGATCGAGAAGGGCGACGCGGTCACCCTGCGCGTCAAGCCTCGCAAGGGGGCTGAATTCAAGTGGAAGGACTCCGATTTCGGAACCAGCGACGTACCCCCGGCGACCATCCGAACGACGGTGAAAGACGTCTACCCCACCCGCTGCAAGGTGATCGGCACCCTCCCGGAGAAGAACGCGACGTGGAGCCACTATCGGAGCCCGAAGGGGAAGATCAAGTCCTAGCAGCCGGGACCTCACGCTGCGTCAGAAGCGGGTCACGCTCGGGTCGAATGAGCCGGTTTCCTCGTTCGAGCTTTCGATGACGATTGCTCCTACAGCGGTCCCAGGGGGACATCGTCGAGCACGAACTGGTTGCCTTCATCGTCCAGCGTGCCGTCGAACACCGGGGTCCAGGTCATCACCGAAAGCCGCCCTGCCAAAGGGTCCACCTCGACGATGCGCAGCAGGCCCGTGCCGCCCAGGGGCCGGGTCTGGTAGTTCGCGAACATCTGCACGACGGAGTTGCCCTGGTCACCCATGCTCACCAGCCGCGAGGCCTCGCCGCTGGTGTAGTGTCCGTTGAACACCAGGGTGACGTTGGGGTGGCGCCGGGCGACGCCGTCCCAGATCCGTTCACCGATGCCGGTGCGGGTGCCACTCGGGCCGAGGTACGCGTGGGTGAGAACGATCACCCGGTGGTCGGGGTGGTCCACGACGACGCCGTCGGCCCAGATCAGCACCGGGTCCGGCGGGTCGTAGATCAGGGACAGGACGAGCCACTGCCCGCCGCCAGCGGCGAAGGTCAGGAAGTGGTTGTCCATCCTGTCGGGCTCGTAGATGCCCGGTTCGCCCCAGGTCGAGACCGGGAAATGCTCGTTGAACAGCGACGTATCGCCGCCATCGCCGATGTCGTGGTTTCCGACGCACAACGCGAACGGAGGCCCAGAGTCGAGCAGGGAGAAGCTCGAGACGGCGTTGTCCCACTCCAAATCGGAGTTCTCGTGGGTGATGTCCCCCTCCTGCAGCAGGTACGCGATGTTGCGCTGGTCCGCCTCGTCGGCCACCCACTGCAGCATCCCGTCGAGGATGGACGGGTACGAAAGGGTCAGGTACTGCACGTCGGGGACGACCACGAGGGTGAACGGCTCCGGTTCGGGCTCCGCGGTTTCCTCGGGTACCGGCGCACAGCCGAGGAGGACGGTCCACAGTGCCAGGGTCGTCGTACGCATCCGAGCGTCTAGAATATCGCGTGCCGCGGGAGGAAAGGAAGAACAAGGGGCCTCCTTGAAGTACGGGGGAACGAGGCTTGGTGCGCTGCGGGGCTCCCGTGTGCAGGAGGCACGTCGGGCGCGTGGGGTGGGTTCGCGAAAACGGGGCTTCGCCCGTCAATGGCGATGGGCGCAACCGCCTCGAGGCGCACCGCTCCGTGGACGGCGGGCGTCAGCGTCCTGGGGGTGAGAGTTACGCTGCAGCCGGGCTTGCGCGAGCGGGCCACAGGCTGGGAAGGTCGGCCGGCAGCGCGAGGCACCGCAGCACGTGGCGGGTGACCCAGGCGCCTCGGACGACCGCGTGAACGCGCATGGCGCGCCCGCACTTCGGGCACCGGAGCGGGTCTGCGCCAAACACGCGCCAGAGGGGCCATCGGCCAGGGGTACCACCGGCTCGAACCTGGGGCGCTGACCAGCCGAGATTCGCCTCGTTGATAAGGTGGCACCTCCACGGAGGTGACAATGGAGCGGTCGACTGCCCTCGTGTGGGTGCTCCTGTTCTCGGGCGTGGCGACGGCGGAGGAGCCCCCGTCGTCACTGGATTCCGATCCGCGGATCGAGGAGGCCGTGGCGGCGTGGACGGTCTGGGTCGAGAACGACCTTGGCGCTTCGGGAGTGCCCGCGACGTCCTATTCCTTCGTCCACCGCGACGAACTGCTGGCGTCCGGCGGCATCGGTCTCGCGGACCCCGATTCCGGCAAGGCGGCCGATCCCGACACCCTGTACTCGATCTGCTCGATCTCCAAGCTGTTCACCTCGATCGCGGTGATGCAGCTCCGGGACGAGGGCAAGCTGCGCCTCGATGACGACCTCGGCCAGTTCTTGCCGTGGTTCGAGTCGCTCACCGACGCTCACCCGGATGATGAGCCGGTGTCGATCCGAAATGCCCTGACCCACTCCGCGGGCCTGCCGAGGGAGTCGGACTCACCCTACTGGGCCGGTCCGGATTTCGACTTCCCATCCACCAAGCAGATCCGCGAGCGTTTGGCCTCGCAGCAGACGCTGTACCCCTCCGGCCGCTACTTCCAGTACTCCAACCTCGGGATGGCGCTGCTCGGCGAGGTTGTGGCCGAACGGGCCGGCAGACCGTGGTCCGAGGTCGTCCAGGAGAAGATCCTGGGGCCGCTGGGGATGAACGACACCTTCACCTCGATGCCCGAGGCGCATGCGACCGGTCGGTTGGCCTCCGGCTACGCTGCGCGCCGTGGCAGTCCGGAACGCGAGCGGCTGGCTCTGTTCGATGTGGAGGGCATCGGGCCTGCAGCGGGCATGGCGTCAACCGCCACCGACCTCGCGACCTTTGCCAGATGGCAGCTCGGCCTTCGCGCTGGCGGCGGCGACCGGGTGCTACGTGCCGCCACCCTTCGGGAGATGCAGAGAGTCCACTGGGTCGACCCCGACTGGGAGACCACCTGGGGCCTCGGCTTTTCCGTTGTCCAGCGCGGCGATGCGACCTGGGTGCGGCACGGAGTATTGTGCCCGGGGTACGCCACCGAGTTCGCGATCCTGCCCAAGGAGGAGCTGGGGATCGTGGTGCTCACCAACGCCATCCGGTCCAACGTCAAGCTCTATGCACGCAAGGCGGCGGCGGTGCTCATCCCCGCAGTCAAGGTCGCGCTCGACCCATCGGCGGAGCACCCTGCACGGGACCCCGATCTCAAGCGGTACGTCGGTGTCTACGACTCGGTGTGGGGTCGGGAGGCCATCGTGCTCTGGAAGGACGGTCTCGCGGCGGTGGACCTGACGAGCCGGGAGACCGATCCCAACGACTGGATCGCGCCTCTGAAGCGCATCGAGGGACGTGTCTTCCGTCGCGTCCGACCAGACGACGGTAGCCTCGGCGAGGAATGGGTCTTCGAGGTCGACCGGGACGGACACGTCACGTCCGTCATCTCGCACAGCAACCCGATGACTCGGGTGCCTTGATGCGCTGGTTCCTGCTTCTCGGCCTGCTGGTGGGGTGCAGCGGACCCGAGGCGCCGCTCGCCGAGCACAAGACTGCGGCGGCCGCGCCCGACGACTACGACGCGATGTACTTTGTGCTGGTGGACCGGTTTGCGAACGGCAACCCCACCAACGACGGTGCCATCGACCTCTCCGACCCGGAGGACAGGAAGAACAAGGGGCCTCCTTGAAGTACGGGAGTACGAGGTTTGGTGCGCGACGGGGCAATCCCTGTCCGCATGGAGACCGAGGCCTAGTGGGCTCCGGACGAAGGGGAGCGCGAGAAACGGGTGTAATAGCAGAGGTATTCGCTGGGTTGGGGCGACTGGTATTTCAGGTCCACGCGGGATGGGAGCCAAAAAGGAGATCGGGCGCAAAGCAGGGCCAAATGGCTGCGATCCGCCAACACTCAACGAGGCTGTCCGTTAGGGGATGTGGGGAAGGGGTTCGTTCGGGGTGATTGTGGCCGGGATTCTCGAAGATTGAGGTGGAGCTGACGAAGCTTGAACCTCGGTGGAGTCCTCCTTGGGGTTCGGCGCGGTCGAGCAGGAAGTAGAGCAGGTGGAGCAGCAGGACCATTGGCTCGAACGAGGAGTCTTCGCGCCCTTCGGTCGCAGGCACCGTCGGTCACGCACTGGAGGGGTGGGGACGATGGCGCGGCGCCACGCCAGTGCGGGCGCCAAGACTCCGTGGTAATGCACCGTGGAGTCGCCGAGGTCACCGAGGCCCGGTGGCAACAGGAGGCCCTCAGCGGATGACGTCCCCGGAAGTGGTGTAGCCCCACAGCTTGGCTGAGCCTGTGGAGAACCTCTCCGAGAGGAGGGGGGTGGAAGTGGCCATCGGGCTGCCCTACGAAGCGTTTGCCGAACTCAACATGGAGCAAACGCCGATGGCCATCCAGAACGTAGAGAACAGCGCGCTCGTGCGCAACGTGGTGACAACGCTGATGGAGAGCGCCGACTTCCAGTCGATGCTCTCGGAGACGCTTCGCGAGGTGATGGAGGGCGAGGTCGAGGAGCTATGCGGT
>JAFDJI010000645.1 GCA_019307545.1 Deltaproteobacteria bacterium
AAGACGTCCGAGGCCCCGTGGCCACCCTCCTACGATGCCTATCCTCCAGACTGGTTCTGGCGCGGTAGACTCGCGGGAATGCGCGGCCCCGAGATCACCCACCCGTTTCCGTCCAGTGGTCGGTTCTCCCCATGAGCGGACCAGGCGGCTTCGACTGCGACTGGGTCGTCATCGGCTCGGGCTTCGGCGGCAGCGTGGCCGCCATGCGCCTCGCCCAGAAGGGCTACGACGTCACCCTGCTCGAGGCCGGACGGCGTTGGCGCGCCGAGGACCTGCCGACCAGCTCCTGGGACCTGGACTTCAACTGGCTGCCCGCCCTGGGGTGCTACGGCCTGATGCGCATGGACCTCTGGCGCCACGCCCTTGCGTGGGGCGGAACGGGCGTCGGCGGGGGCAGCCTGATCTATGGCAACACGCTCTTCGTCCCGCTGGACTCGTTCTTCGAGGCGCCAGCCATCGCGACCCTCGGTGGTGCGAAGGCCCTGCTGCCCTACTTCGACCTGGCGAAGAAGATGATGGGCGTGGTGGCCAACCCGCGCCTCTTCGAGCCCGATCGCTTCCTGCGCGAGACGGCCGAGGAGTACGGGCGAGGGGACACCTTCACCCCCAGCCCGGTGGCGGTGTACTTCGGCGAGCCGGACGAGGAGGTCCCGGATCCCTACTTCCTCGGAGAGGGGGAGCCGCGGACCGGCTGCACCTTCTGCGGGGCCTGCTTCGTAGGGTGCCGCGTGGGCGCCAAGAACTCCCTGGACCGCAACTACCTGTGGTTCGCGGAACGCTTCGGGTGCCGCGTGTGCTCCCGGACCCGCGCGCTGGCCATTCGCCCGCTCTCCGAGGATGGCAGTGGCGGCTATGAGGTGGAGACCGAGCGTCTGACGCTCAATCTTCGACGTCCACGTCAGACGATCCGTGCGCGGGGCGTGGTGGTGGCCGGGGGTGTCATGGGCACCCTCGAGCTGCTGCTGGCCTGCAAGCAGGCGGGGTACCTGCCGCGCTTGTCCGACCAGCTCGGACACCGGGTGCGCACGAACAGCGAGGCGATCGTCGGGGTCACGGCGCGCGACCGGAGCACGGACTACTCCGAGGGCATCGCGGCCTCCTCGAGCGTCTTCCCGGACCTGCATACGCAGGTGCAGGCCGACCGCTACCCGGCGGGCTCCGACAGCTTCTCCCTCCTGTCGACGCTGCTGGTCGATGGCGGCGGGTGGCTTCCCCGCCCGCTGCGCTTCCTGGACGCGGTGCGGCGGCGGCCGCTCGACTTCCTGCGCATCCTGCCTCCCTTCGGCTTCGCCCGCCGGACCATCTTCCTGATCGTCATGCAGGATCTGGACAGCAGCCTGCGCATCGAACGCCGACGCCGCTGGTGGTGGCCCCTGTCCCACCGGCTGGTCTCCCGCTCGTCGGGAGCGGACCGCGTGCCCACCTACGTCCCGATGGCCAACGACTTCACCCGGCGTCTGGCGGCCCGCATGAACGGCATCGCGCGCAGCTCGGTCACCGAGGTCTTCCTCGACCGCCCGGCCACCGCCCACATCCTGGGCGGCTGTCCCATCGGAGAGAGCCCCGCCGAGGGGGTGATCGACGGCCGGCAGCGGGTCTTCGGCTACGAGAACCTGCTGGTGTGCGACGGCACCGTCATCCCGGCCAACCTGGGGGTCAACCCGGCCCTGTCCATCCTGGCCTTCGCCGAGCGCGCCATGTCGTTCGTGCCGCCGAAGGCTCCGGATTCGGTGCAGACCCTGAAGGTCGAGCGGGTGTGGGGAGTCGAGGGCCTCCTCACGCGCTGATCGTCGTTTGGCCGTCGGGCTGGGCCATGGGCCGTGCCCTCCTGGTGCACCATCCACGATGCTCTCGGACGCTGGACGACAGCTCGTTGATACCCGTCCGGTATAGTGCCGACAGTCGAACTGCGAGAGGGCGGAGGACACCATGCGGGCAATGCTGGCGGTAATGACAGGGCTTGCGTTGGTGGGCTGCAAGCGGGAGCTACTCTGCGACCCTGCGACCGAGGACTGCGATACCGGCGACGCGGACACAGACACCGACAGCGACTCCGATACGGACACGGACACCGACACCGACACCGACACGGACACCGACACCGAGGCTCCGGTGCCGGTGTTCTACGGGCAGGACGAGATCGCGTTCACGCTCGCCCCAGCCGCGACGTGGTTGCCTCTGGAGTACACCGCGACGGTGTACGACGGCGTGATCGGCGGCCTCGACGTGTCGCTGACGCTGGGTGCCAACGTGACCGGCGAGACCGACGTGAAGATCGAGGTGAACAGCAACTTGGAGGAGAAGGGAGCCCTCAGCGGCGACTGGGAGCAGTTCTTCTCGGGCATCGAGGACGGCGGCCTGCTCGAGGGCGAGGTGGCCATCAACTTCCCGATGGTCATCAAGGTCGATACCCTGTCTCTCGACGTGTCCGACCTGTTGCTGAACGCCGCCAACGTGCCCGAGCTGGAGGAGATCCTGGACCCGTGCGTGTTCGACACGCTGGCCCTGCTCGACGACGGCGACGGGGTCACCTGCGAGTCGGCGACCATCGAGTACGACTGGAACTCGGGAACACTCGACCCGGCGTCGTGGGCGCCGTACATCGAGATCGACCTGGAGATGGACATCGACGTCACCACCACCTTCAGCGTCTCGTCCTACGACCTTCACGACAAGGGGACCGGGAGCCTCGTGCACTCGCAGAAGAAGAAGGTCGATCGGGCCGACGTCAGCAGCTACCTGCCTTCGGGTTCCGAGCCCGCACAGGTCAAGTTCGACGCCAAGGCCTACGGCCGACTCACCAATGCCCTGCAGTTGGACATCGACGTCACGTTGAGCGCGTGGGCGACCCTGCTGCCTCTGGTCGTAATCCCCTTCAACACGACGATGGACATCGGCGACGCGGGAAGCTGGGAGATCAAGTTCAAGCAGCAGACCGTCACGCACGACCAGGAGTAGGCGCTCTCCGAGCTGCGTGCTTGACGAACCTCGTGTTCCTAGCGCCGCTTCTTCGTGGGCCGCAGGAAGCGGAGGATCTTCCCCTGGTCGTTCTTGTTGGTGCCCTTCGCGACCGTGTGCGTGCG
>JAFDJI010000646.1 GCA_019307545.1 Deltaproteobacteria bacterium
CTCGAACCGGGGCTCCGCCTCGCCGCAACCCCCGGCCAGCGAAGCGAGAAATACCGACGCAAACAGACCGATCCGGGACGACATGGGACCACCCCTCGGAAGGAGCGCGATCCTAGCAGAGGAACTCTAGGACGTGCTCCTGAACAGGAAATGGCCGCAGTCCGTCGCCGCGAGGTCCGCCTTGACCATCGCGATCTCGTCCTCGTAGGGCCGCAGCGCCGCGATGTCTTCGGGGGATTCGAGCTTTTCGCGAATTCGGTTCACCCGCCGCTCGAGGGGGGCGTAGTACTCGGTCCACCAGCATCCGCTGGGCCACAGGACGCGCTCGACCAGCTCGAAGCCCGCCGCAGCAAAGGCCTCGAGGTGCCCGTCAGCCCAGCGCACGGTTTCGGCGGAGACCAGGGTTGCACCGGCTTTCATCAACCGGTGGCACTCCGCGAGGGCCTCGTCGAAGTCGAGGATGTGGAGCACCCCCTCCTCCAGGAGGATGTCGAAGCTCTGGTCCGCGAAACCGGTGTCGAACAGGGAGCAGACGGAGACACTCACCCGGTGCGAGAGCCCCTCCTCCTCGATCCTCCTCTTCAGCTCATTCACGGCCGTTTCGTCGATGTCGAAGCCGACGACCTCCGCGTTGGAGAGCCGGGCCAGCGCCAAGGTCGATGTGCCCCGGCCGCAGCCGATGTCCAGGATGCGCGGTCGTTTGCGCTTGGGGATGCGAGCGAAGGCCTCCCTGGTGTACGGGAGAAAGCGTCTTCGCAGCTCGTGGATTCCCAGCTCGCGGCGGATGTCGATGGGCATGTGTCCTTCTATCGAGGTCGGATGGCATCCGGGACCGGAAATCTGGGACCCGTAGACGCGGTCGTGGACGCGATCCACGCGCCGGGTGGGTAGCGTCGAGACATCACCCGATGCGCCCCCGGAGAGGCGATGGACCACCGCCAGCGGCCCCTGCAGACAACCCCGCCAGCCCGCGTCGGGCACTCCGAGAGCAGCGCGGTGGAGTCGCCCGCACACACGGAAACCTGCCCGGTGGCGTCAGGGCTCGCCCCCTACGGCAACGCCGCGCTGGTCGAGGACCACGACCTCGCCTCCTGGGACCCCTCCATGGAGTGCGACGGGGGCGCCAGCGAAGCCGCGTACCGGGCGCGCTGGGCGTTCGATCAGGTGGCGGCGGGAAACGCCAGCGTCCAGTCCCCGGATGACGTGCTGGTCCTTCCGCCAGAGCTGGTGCAGGGTGTCCAAGCTGCGTGGGACGCCTCGCTTCCCGCCGGCCGCGCCCAGGAGCAGGGCGGCATCTTCGTCCGCAACTCCGACGGGAGCTACGAGTGGGAGCGAGGCGCCCCGGGAAGCGCCGGCGCATTCACTCCGAACCACGCGGACGTCGCCGACGACGAGACCCTGGTGGGCGTGGGACACACCCACCCCTACGCCGCCCACGAGGGCGGACATACCGACGTCAGCTTCAGCGGGGGAGACATCGGCGCCATGGCCACCGACCCGGACAACCTGCAGGTGGTCCAGTCCGGGGAATCGCGCTTCCTGGTCTCCCGGACCGCGGAGTTCGACGCACTGCTCGCAGGGCTCGACGACGCTGGGCGGCTCGTCCTGCGCCGAGAGATCGAGGACTTCTGGGACCGACAGTACACCGGTGCACCCGGGACCCTCCCCGAAGCTGCAGAGATCGCAACCCGGGCTACCTGCGAGCGATACCATCTGCTCTACTACCGGGGCCGGGGTTCCGCCCTGGACCGCGTCGAAACGAGGCCAACGCCATGACGCAGCTGCTCCCCCTGGTGCTTCTCGTCGCGTGCAGCGCCGCGCCACCCGCAGAATCCCCTTCCACACCGGAGACCGAGTCCATGAGCGCCTCACTCCAGCCCTTCGAGATCCAGGAGACCCGCACCCACGATGGCACCTCGCACACGGGCATGGTCCGCGCGACGGTCGACGAAGTGGAGGTTCGCCGTCTGGCGGGCGCCCGGGCATGGCAAGCCCTGGCGAAGGCGTTTCTGGAGAAGGAGGACTGGGAGGCCGCGCTCGCGTGCGCGCAGCAGGGCGTCGACGAGCTCGGACGCGACTACGCCCCGCCTAGCGTCCGCGACGACACCCGCATGAAGATGCGCGCGGTCGACGAGCGCTTGGAGGCGGGGCGCCCCGACCACGCGGCCCTGACCCTGACAGGCATCCTGGAGGCTCGCGTGGCGATGATGGGCGAGAAGCTGTCGGGGAAGCTCGCGGAGTAGCCGGGTTGTGCCAGCCGCCGGCCGGAATAGACGGGCTGCCCCGCATCCCGTGATGGATGGGGGGCAGGGCCCAACGCTATGTAGGGTTGTTTGCGGACAAATTCTGGCACGTCGCGTGGTTAATTGGGTTGCATGATGCCAGAGATGCAAACGCTCGTTCACGACCGCCCGCTCGGGTTCGGCGGGCCGCTGCGTTCAAGGGGATCCGTGTCGGATATCCGCCGCGGTATGCCTGGCGGGTGGGATGCGGGCGTTTGCGGCACATCCGGGGGGCGGCAAGCCGATTCACGCGACACAGCTATCGGGTGTGGTCCCCTCATCCTTTCCCCCATACTCGAAGCCAGCCTGGGGACTGCGCTCGATGTGGTGGAGGCCAGCCTTCACGGCAGCTTCGCGAGTCGGCAGAAGGTGCGGGCGTTCCTCGCGGGCATGGCCGCCCTCGCCCGGCAAGATGCCGCGCTGTCCCTGCGCATCGCCATGAACCTCGCCTGGCTCAAGCGGCAAGACGTCTCCGACCTCGGCTACAGCTCCTTCGCCGCGTTCTGCCGCGAGCAGGTCGATTGGCGCGGGTCGTGGTGCCGCGACCTGATCCGCCTCATGGAGAGCCCGCTCGACCTGGTCAAGGCGGCCGCAAGCGAAGAGCTTGTCCCCCTTCGAATCGCGGTCCGTGCCCCACGCGAGGTGCAGCCCAAGGATCAAGAGCAGTGGCTGGTCGACCAGGTGCTCGGCCGCCAATCGCCCGATTCACCCCCCGAGCGGCGCGTTCTCGAAGAGGTGGAGGGCAAGGACGCCGTGGTGGTGAGCTTGGCTCGGCACCTGGCGCGGATTTGCCTCGGCGCGTCGCTGGTAGGGCCATGGTCCGAGCCGGAATCGCTGGAGGAGGCCGTGGGCCGGGTGGAGGCACTGCAGGCGGTCCGGCGAGGGCGAACCCGAGTGCTCGCGCGAGCCTGGGCGATTGCCGACCACGAGTGCCTCTGGATGGACCTGGGGTTCGAGTCGTCGAAGGCCTTCGCGGGCCAGGTGCTGGGTTGGTCGTCGAGCACCGCGCAGCGGTATAGGCGGCTTGGGTGGGCCCTGGAGTGGCACCCGGAGATCGGTTCGGCGGTGCGAGCGGGGCTCGACCTGGAGCGTGCGGAGCTGCTCGGTCGTGTGGTCGAGGAAACCGACGTGCGGCAGTGGCTGGAGGTCGCCGGCCACGTAGGCCGGCTCGAGCTGCGACGGGCGGTGGAGGATGCCACGAACGAGGGCCGTAGCAGGCCGACGTTGCAGCGGTACGCATGGGCAATTGCTGCGGCGGACGCGTGGTTGGCCGGGCCAGCGGCCAGCGATGGGGCGGGCGGCGTGTCATCTGCCGGCGGTGTCCTCGGCGACGGGGCCGGCGACGCGTCATCTGCAGGCGGTCTCCTCGGCGACGGGGCCGGCGACGCGTCATCTGCCGGCGGTGTCCTCGGCGACCTGGCAGGCGGCGGCGCCACGGCCGCGTCATCTGCCGGCGGTCCCCTGCTCGTCGCCATCCCCCACCCCGAGCCTGGGCGCGTGCGGACGCCGCTGCGGGTGCCTCCCGGGCTGGTCGAGGCGGCGCGGTGGTTCGTCGAGCAGGTGAAGCTCCCACCGCAGCGGGGTTTCGGGAAGGTCAAGGAGCGCGATGGGTACCGGTGTACGAATCCCGAGTGCGGAAGACTGTGCTTGCGCAACGAGGCGCATCACCTCGTACAGCGGAGCGAAGGGGGGGCCGACGAGGAGCAGAACGGGGCCACGGTGTGCCGGGTGTGCCACCTGAGGGGCATCCACGCGGGGAAGGTCGCGGTGGTGCGGTTGGTGGTCGGTGGGGCCGAGGCGCTGCTCTGGAGGTTCCCGGACGGCCGCCAGGTGATGGTGTTTCGGGCGGTGCCCGACGTGTGTTGATGACGTACAGGCACCCGGAGCACCCACAAGCAAGAGTCGCCCGCGACCGCCCACAACGCCTTGACGCGAGACGTCACCCAGCTTGGCCGCGATGTGGTCGGCTTCGATGGTGTGATCAAAGGGGATCTCTGCCGGGAGCGTCTCGCAGACCTCGTCGGTGTCGTCCTCACCGTCGCAATCGGGAGGACACCCGCCCAGCAATACCAACAGGAAGAGAGCCCGTCTCACTGCGACCGACGGCGTAATCACCGCCCTCCGAGAGCACCATCCTACGTGGATTCCGGATCGGCCCCCGTTGGTGACATGCGCGGCGGTGTCATAGGCTCCCGTCCCAAGGAGACCGCACCATGAAGACGACCCGTATCCGCAACGCTGTGACGCTCTGTGCCGTTGGACTCTTCGCGCTGGTCAGCGGGCCCGCCTGCAATGGAGACGACACCGACACGGATACCGACGCCGATACCGATTCGGACACCGACTCCGATTCGGACACCGACTCCGATTCGGACACCGACTCCGATTCGGACACCGACTCCGACACCGCGCCGCCGACCTACACCGTCGGGGGCACCGTTACCG
>JAFDJI010000647.1 GCA_019307545.1 Deltaproteobacteria bacterium
ATGGGAGACTCCGGTGGAGCAGGCCCTGCCCCCAGCACCCGTCACGCCCAAGCCCCCTCCCCCCGCCTCGGTGGTGGAGCCCGAGCCAACGCCCACCACACCTGCCACCATCCAGTCCATCCAGCAACGCCTGACACGGGGCTCCGACGAGATCTGGGAGCGCTGCTTCGCGCAGGGGCTTCCCGCGGACGCCGGTGAGGGCGCGTGGTTGATGAAGGTCACCATCTCCGAGGATGGCTCGGTCGCCTCGGTAGAGGTCAGTGGACCCAGCGAGGAGGCGCGGACCTGCATTGGGACCGAGGCGGACCGCTGGCAGTTCGGCCCCCTCGGCAAGCGGATGACCGTCAGCAAACAGCTCGTCTACCGCTAGAACCTATCGGGCCGCGCGGACGGCGGCGCGGACGGGGATCGCGTGGCGGAGCATCTCGCCGTGGGTGAAGTCCTGGCGGTCGAGCCGGACCACCCCAAAGCGGACCAGTTTCCGGTCCGGTAGCGCCCGCGCAGCGGGGATCACCGCCTCCACCGCGGCCACGTCGTCGCCGGCGCTCACCGCGATCCACACCGGCGCCTGCACCGCAGAGAGGTCCATCGGGACGTGGGCGTCGCCAATCCAACCCTGCACCTCGGCGGCAAAGGGTACCGGGACGCAGGTGAGGGGCAGAACGGGCTCCCCGAGGAGCAGGGACTGCACCGGATGGTCGTTCCAGGCCAGGGGGTCAGAGAGGTCGAGGGAGGGCAGGATCGGCTGCCCGGCGAGCCACTCGGTGGATGCGACCGGCCAGATGTCCAGCACCGGCGCCAGGAGCACGTAGCGATCCGACTCCAGGCGGGGGGCAGCCATGAGCACGAGCGCGGCGCCCACGCCGTGCGCGACCACGGTGAGATCGGGCCCAAGAGGATGAGCCACCGTGACGATAGCCTCCACCAAGGCCTCGCCGTCCTGAGCCCCACACCCGAAGGTCAGGACCCGGACGTCGCGCCCGTCGTTCCGCAATGCCCACACCAGCGGCAGGTAGCCTTCCAACTGGAAGCCAGGGGTCACCACCACCAGCACCGTCTCGGCATCGTGCTCGGGCGTGGCGTCCCAAACCGCATCAGCGGCGGAAGCGACGGCGAGGATGGCGAGAACGGCGAGCATCGCCCCCGCGCGTAACCCACGCACCTGGGGCCGTCTTCGACCTCAGCGCCGACGTCGGCGACATCGCGGTGGAGGGCGTGGTGCACGACGAAGACGCCGACTACGCGGTCCAGGCGTGCGTTGGTGCGGGTGCACTGACCATCACCGGCTACTAGCGCCCCCCAGTCCGGGCTCCTCGGCTGAGGCACGGAACAGCGCGTCTCCTGGAAGTGTTGCGGAGGTGGGAATCGCGGTGTATCTCCGCGTCGCCACCTCTGTGGCCCCCGATCTATGGAGCACATGATGCGCCTCCGCCCCAACACCGCCGTCCTGCTCGCAACGCTCCTTTCTAGCAGCGCTTTCGCGGAGACCCCCACTTGGTCGCAGGTCGCGGGCACCGATTCCTGGGAACTCCTGACCACGAAGCGAAACGCGGACGCTGGCGAGGTGAACGTGTACCGCGCCACCATCGCCGGGATCATCTGCTTTCAGGGGATGGCGATGGCCGACGTGCCCGTGGAAGCACTCCTCGATGTGGCCACCGACATCGAGAGCGCTATCGCGTGGTCGAGCGCGGGGGTCCGGGAGGCGGAGACCCTCGCCCGCAACGGCGACAGCATCGACTACTACCAGTACCTCGACGTACCGGGGTGGACGCTCTCGGCGGACCGGTACTGGTTCCTCCGGGGTGTCATCGAGCGGGGCAGCGACGAGACATCCTTCCATTGGGACCGCTTCGACGTCGAGGCCCTGTACGCCGAGCGATACCAGCAGGTGGCGACCGCCAACCCGAAGGCGATCGAGCCCCCGATCAACGTCGGCGGGTGGACCTTTCGTTCCACCGAGGCCGGCACCGAGATCCGCTACCGCGTATGCAGCGACGTGGGGGGTTCGCTGCCGCGCGGTGTGCAAAACGCCGCCACCAAGGGCACCCTGCCCGACACCGTTGGGGACGCGGTCCGTGAGGCGCGGCGGCGGTCCAACTAATCCCCGGCGCCTGTTCACTCACGCCTGCTTCGCTCCCACAGCACGCGCTGCATGAGGAGGAAGGTCTCCTTCTGGTAGCGGGCAATGGTGGAGAGGACCAAGCCCACGCTTGCCGAGAGCGCCGCGCAGATGCCGAGCCCCGCCGCGAGTATGGCGAGTGGCACATGGTGCACGTATTGCTCCCGGAGATAGTCCAGCACCGGCAGCGCTCCGGAGGCCAACGACAACAGTGCCAGCAGAACGGCCACGGTGCCAAAGAACGCGAAGGGCTTGTAGTCCTTGAACAACGTGAAGATCGCGCGCAGGACCACGGCGCCGTCCGAGTAGGTGCTCAACTTGGAGTGGCTGCCCTCCGGACGGCTCCCGTAGGGGATGGGGATCTCCCGAATCGCGAACCCCTTCGCCAGAGCACTCATCGTCATCTCGGTCTCGATCCCGAATCCACCGGATACCAGCGGGACGGACTTGACAAAGTCGCGCTCGAAAGCCCGATACCCGGAAAGCACATCCGTGATCCGTGCCCCGAACAGCGAGGAGATCAGGAACGCCACCAAGCGGTTTCCGAACTGGTGGAAGCGGCGAAAGGCGCCCGAGTGGAACTGCTCGAGGCGGACACCCACCACCATGTCGGCGTCGGAGTCGAGGAGGCTGTCCAGGAGGCGAACCGCTTCCGAAGCGGGGTAGGTGTCGTCCCCGTCGGCCATGAGGTAGACGTCGGCCTCCACGTCCCGGAACATGTGCTGGACCACGTACCCCTTTCCCTGACGCGGGGAGCGGACCACGATGGCACCCGCCTCCTCCGCGAGCCGTCCCGTTCCGTCTGTCGAGTTGTTGTCGAAGACGTACACCCGAGCGCCTGGCAGCGCGGCGATGAACTCGGTCACCACCTTCTGGACGGTGATCGACTCGTTGTAGCAGGGGAGCAACACCGCCACGGACTCGAAGGTCCGCGCGACCGGAGTTGCCTCCTCGACGTCTCCCCGGGGTCTTCCGAGCATGTGCCGGGCGGACGATAGCAGAGTCCAACCAGACGCCACTGCGGTGTTCCGCAGGAGCCACGCGCCTCTTGGACGAACGACCGATGG
>JAFDJI010000648.1 GCA_019307545.1 Deltaproteobacteria bacterium
ATGTTTCCCTCCCGGAAGGACCAGCTGGGCTCCTCCAGGAACACCAGCAGACCCTCCCCGGCGTAGTACTCTGCGAGGAGCGGCATCATGTCAGGGTCCTGGGGTGGAGTGGCGATCAGGTGCCCGTGCCGCCACATGGTGAACCCGTGCAGCAGCCGTTGTGATGCGTCCTCGATGATGCGGCGGTCCCCGAAGTCGAGCACGAACGGAAACCCGTCCCGGTCGATGATTCTGGCCAGGAACCGACCATCTCTCGATGAGCGGAGGGTCAGCCTGAGCATGGGCTCCTCGTCGACATCGAGACAACCCTATCACCGCGTGGCGTCACAGTTCTGCCGCCTGCCGGCTCTTCGCGGTATGGGAGGCCCGCCCCCACGTCGATGGGCTAGACCTCCGATGCGCTGGAGACGAACACATGGATTCCAAGGTCGTATTGAAGGACGGGATGGCCTTCGAGGGTCACCTCGACGGTTTCCAATTCATGATCGACGCTGCCGCGAAGGTCGGTGGCCAGGGCCTCGGGCCGAAGCCAAAGGGGCTCGTGCTCACCGCGCTGGTCGGATGCACCGCCATGGACGTGATCTCGATCCTTCGCAAGATGCGGGTAGAGGTCGATGGCTTCGAGGTGGAAGCAGACGCCTCGGTCGCCGAAGAGCACCCCCAGACGTTCACCGAGATCACCGTGACCTACCGGTTCGAGGGCACCGACCTCCCCGAGGCCAGGCTGCGCCGCGCGATCGAGCTCTCCGAGGACAAGTACTGCGGGGTGTCCGCCATGCTCCGGGCCTCAGCGTCCCTCCGGCACCAGATCGTGGTGAACGGCGAGGTGCTCGCGGAGCCGGCGAACACGGCGTAGCTAGGGCACCGGCACCCGCGCCCAGGCGTCGTCCACCAGGCTGCCCAGGTACAGGTGGCCCGCGCGCTCCTGCACGCTGGTGACCAGGTAGATGCCCTCCCCGTTCGGATCGAACAGGTCGTGGACCACGCGACCGTCGGCGTCGATGCCGATGGCGCGCGCGGTGCGCTCCGGGGCGGGCTGGAGGAAGACGGGGAGGCGCAACATGAGGCTGCGCAGCCACGGCTTGTCCGCCGCCCCGTCCAGGAGAGGGTTGCGGGGAGAGGCGATGGCGATCCAGAAGACGCCGTTGGACCCGGTGGAGATGCCGTCCGGGAAGCCGGGGAGGTTGTGGACGAGCACCTCGTCCGTCCCGGCCTTCGGGCCCGCAATCCACAGTTTGCGCACCCGATACCGGGAGGTCTCGTTCACCAGCACGAACTGCTGTGCGGGGTCCACCGCGACCCCGTTCGCGAAGTACAGCCCCCCGAGCACCTCCCGGGCCAGCCGCGTCGCTGGATCCCAGGCGCACAGGCGACCGCGGGGGCGGTTCTCGAAGAGGTCCAGCTTCCAGTCCGGCTGGCGGAACCCGTCGGTGGCGTCGGAGAACCAGATGGTGCCGTCCCGGGCGACCTCCAGGTCGTCCGCGAAGACCAGGGGTGTGCCTCCGCACTCGGTGGCGAGGACCTGGATGGTGCCGGATGGATCGATCGCCAGCAGGCCGTTCCAGGCGTCCGCGACCAACAGGTTGCCCGCATCGTCCCAGTGCAGACCCAGGGGTCGGCCCCCGGTTTCGGCGAACACCGTGGGCGGAGCATCGGGCCGCTCCCAGCGCAGGATGCGGCCGTCGCTCAACCCCGCGTACACCCTCCCCTGGTCGTCCACCTCGACGTCTTCCGGGCCGTGGCCGTCCGGGATCGGCCCCCGTTCGGCGTGTGCGAGGGTCCCGGTCCCCGGCCAGGCTTCCGGGTCGAACGTTGGCGCCTCCCAGGCCACCGGCGAGATGGGCACCGGCCATGCCAAAAGGTAGGCGAAGAGGAGCACCACTACGAGCGCACCAGCCACCGCCGCCACGCGCATCCAGCGTTTCATTGTGGCGGTATACCACAGGGCCATCCGCTATCATGCCGAGATGACGCGGGATTTGGAGTCGCTGGAGTTCGAGCTACCGGTTGCCGACTGCCTGCTGCTGGTGCCCCCGCTGGCGCACCTGACCTGGCCCGCTCTCGGGGTCCATCTCCTCCAGGCCTGCGCACGCGAGGCGGGTTTCCGGGTCGCGGTCCTCTATATGAACGCCCTGTACGCCGAACGCGTCGGCTTGGTGGCCTACGCGGGCATGTGCAACGCTCCGGTCCACTGGCTGCTCGGCGAGCGCCTGTTCGCCCGCGCTGCCCACGGTGCCCCGCCGCTCGGCTTCCGCACCGGGGAGTTCCTCGCCTCCGTCGAGGCCCACAATGCGCGGGTGGAGAAGGTGGCCGTCCGGTACGTGGACCACCTCTCCGACTCCAGCGGCACACCCATCGAGGGTGGCGAGTGCCGCTACCCCCCGGAGGACCTCCTTCACTTCGAGGCTCAGGCGCTCGCCCTCGCGGGACGTCTCGCCGCTGCCATCGCCGCGCGCCGCTACCCCATCGTGGGAGTCACCACGACCTTCGACCAGACCTCCGCGGGCATCGCCCTGCTCCGGCGCGTCAAGGCCGCACGCCCCGAGACCATCACGGTGATGGGTGGCGCGAACTGCGACGGGCCCATGGCCGAGGGGGTGCGTTCCCTTACCGACGCCGTGGACATCTATTTCTCCGGGGAGTCGGAGGGGACCTTTGTGGCGTTCCTCCGGGCGTGGCGCGCCGGGACGCTGCCTGCGACCCCCGTGATCCACGGCGCTCCCTGCAAGGACCTGGACGCGCTCCCGACGCCCTCCTTCGCGGCGTACTTCGATCAGCTTCCGGCGGGACTCGGCGACACACCCACCTGGGTGCTCTACGAGACCAGCCGCGGCTGCTGGTGGGGTGCCAAGCAGCACTGCACCTTCTGTGGGCTGAACGCCACGGGGATGGCCTTCCGCGAGAAGTCCCCGGCCCGGGTGGTGGCGGAGCTTCGGGAAATCCTCGCCGAGGCCCCCACCCACCGGGTGTGCATGACCGACAACATCATGCCGCACCGCTACCACGCCTCGCTGATCCCCCGTCTGCCCGCCGATCTCCCCGACATCCGCATCTTCTACGAGCAGAAGGCCAA
>JAFDJI010000649.1 GCA_019307545.1 Deltaproteobacteria bacterium
AGCACCGCCATCCCCTCGTCGGAGAGGTTCGAGGGCCGCATGTCCCGCACCAGGAGGACCGTGCGCCGGCGCACCCCCTTGTCGGGGTCCCCGGCCAGCGCGAGCAGCGTCCCCTCGGGAATGGGTATCGGCGCCGAGGGGGACAGGGGCCCGAGCAGGGAGCGCCACGCCCAGGGGTGCAGGCCCTCGACCACCGCCCTGCGAACCCGCTCGTCCGGGTGCTCGCGCAGCAGGAGCAGGTCCCTCAACATCCCGGCACTGGGGGGCTCGGGGTGATTTCGGCCGTAGCGAACGAACAGCGTTCGCACGTCCTCGGCCGTGGTCTGGTTCGGCTCCAGACGGGCCCGGGCCTCGACGCGATCGGCTTCGGGGGCGAGCACCCAGGCCACCCCCGTTTCCCCGGGCTCGAGCACGGTATCGCCGCTCAGCTCCCACCCGCTGGACGCCCCCGGTCCCCAACGGAACTGGACCGGCCCGCTGGCCGGGCAGCGGAGCCAGGACGGTCCCGCCGAGCACAGCCCGTCGGCGCCGTCCGCCGCGATGTCGTACACGGTGCCGGCTTCCACGTGTATGCCCACCCGCAGGGTGACCGGCGCGCCCCCTTCGGCGGCGGTGGCCGCGAGGGTCGCGACCAGCCCCGCGGCGAGCGTTCGGGCCAGCGCGCAAAAGGCGGCGAGGAATCGTGATCGATGGCGCAAGGGGGCCTCTCGGCGACGCATTGACATCCTGTCACGCTTGTCCCGCGCCTCGGTTCCGGATTGACACCTTGTCCAAGCGCCGGGCCTGAAACGACGTGCAGAGGCGCGCTTTCGGTGGCGTGATTCTTGCACTATTCGGAGACGCATGCATGTGTCCGAGGGAGCGCACCCGAGCGTGAGACGTACTCTGCTCGCCATCGTCGGGACGTTGATCACCTTTGCCGCCGTCGCCGTGGCGATGGGGGCAAACCGCTTCATCGAAGGGTACGCCGCCCTGCCGGAAGGTGCCGCGGTGGCCGACGTCGAGACCCAGGGCACCGCCAGCCCCGAGCAGGAGGTGGTCGTCTCCCGACCCCCGCTACGGACCAGGGACCAGTACATCACACCGATCCTCGATCGGAACATCTTCGACGCCAGTGCGATCGGCCAGACGATCACTTCCACCGTCGACAGCGATGAGGTGCTCACCGATCTCAACGTGACCCTGATCGGCACCATCGTCGCGGTGCCCGAGGACTTCAGCTCCGCGCTGATCGCCGACAAGACCAAGAACGCGAAGCCGAAGGGCTACGGCCTGAACGACAAGCTGATGGACGCGGATATCATCAAGATCGAAACCGACCGCGTCACCCTCCGCCGGAGCGGCGGGGAGATCGAGATCCTGGTGATGGCGGGCGAGGCGGAGAAGCGGCCGGTCCGCACCGCATCCCGTCCTGGTGCCGGGGACGACGACGAGGGCATCGAGAAGGTCAGCGAGACCAGCTTCGTGGTCGACCGCGACGTGGTGGACAAGTACCTCGGCGACCTCGACGCGTTGGCCCGGATGGGTCGGGCCATTCCGCACCGGGGCCCGGACGGCGAAATCGATGGCTACCGGTTGAGCGGCATCCGCCGCAGGACCATCGGAGAGAAGCTGGGCATCAAGAATGGCGACATCGTGCACACGGTCAATGGTCACCCCCTGACCTCGATGCAGGGTGCGATGGGCGCCTATACGTCGCTGCAGAGCGAGTCCTCGTTCAACTTCGAGATCACGCGACGCGGCCAGAAATCGACCCTCGAGTACGAGATCCGCTGATGACGCCAAAGACCTCGAAGCACCGGAAACGCGGCGCGATCCTCCAGGCCACCGTCGTGGCGGGCCTGTTGTTCGGTGGGGCCCTCTGGCCCTCCGTCGGCTTGACCCAGGAGGGCCCTGCGGGGACTGAAACCGATTCCCAGCGTGCGCCGGTGATCGCCGGTTCCAAGGAGATCACCCTCAACGGCGAGTACACCATCCGAGCGCTGGTCAAGTACTTCGCCGAGGTGCTGGGTCACAACTACATCCTCGAGGGCGGGGAGCGGAGCCTCAACGAAGAGGTCTCCATCATCTCCCACAAGCCGGTGAGCCCCAGGGTGGCGGAGCAGGCCTTCATCTCGGCCTTGGAGGTCGCCGGCTACACCATCGTCGACGTCAGCGGCAGCAAGCAGATCATCAAGACTTCAGAGGCGGCCCAGAACCCGGTGCTGATCGGGGAAGGCGAGGAATACCCGGCCTACGACGCTCGCTACGTCACCCAGATCATCCAACTCGAGAACGTGCAGGTCTCCGAGGTGAACACGGTGGTGTCGGCCCTGGCCAGCTCGGATGCCAAGGTCATCGCCTATCCGCCCACCAACACCCTGATCCTCACCGATACCGTCCCCAACCTGCGCAAGGTGCAGCGCGTCCTGACCATGCTCGATGTCGCCGCGCCCAAGAGTCGCCTCGAGATCATCCGCATCAAGTTCGCCACTGCCCAGGAAATCGCCCAACTCATCGAGCAGCTCTACGGCGTTGGGGCCACTGCCGCAGCGGAGCCCGATCCGCGCTCCCGCGCCCGCTCCCGCGCCGCCCGCCGCCGCGCCGCCCGCGACGAGCCCGCACCCACCGAGAGTGTCGTTGCGGGCAAGCAGAGCAGCTACATCTCCAAGGTCATCGCCGACGAGCGCACCAACAGCTTGATCGTGCTCGCCAACGAGGAGGGGTTCGAGGCGATCTACGAGCTGCTCGCGGAGGTGGACGTGGACGTCGACCTGACGAGCCGCTCCCAGATCCACGTGGTCTACCTGCAGCACGCCAAGGCGGAGGAGGTGGCCAGCGTCCTGGCCAACCTCTCGGAGAGTGGAAGCAGCCAACAGCAGCGGGCCTCGACGCGAGGGACGAGCCGGACGACCACGGCCGCTCGGACGACCGCGGCGGCACGGGCGCGTGCAGAGGCGGCCGAAGAAGCGGGGTCGGGCACCGGGGTGATCGCCGCCTTCGACTCCGGCATGCGGATCACCTCGGACGAGAGCACCAACTCCCTGGTGATTATCGCCTCGCCCGAGGACTTCCGGGTGGTCAAGAC
>JAFDJI010000650.1 GCA_019307545.1 Deltaproteobacteria bacterium
CAGCGGGACAGGGATAACCCGCCTGCCCCACCCGGATCCTCCAACGCCGTGCGGAGGGAAGCGGCGGCCCCCGGCGAGAGCCGCTCGTCGGCATCGAGGGAGAGAACCCAGGGCTGTCCCGCCTCCTCCAGAGCGCGGTTCTTCTGGGCCACGTGGCCTGGCCAATCGGTGCGGATCACCCGAGCCCCATGTGCCTCTGCCACCTCGGGAGTGCCGTCGGTGGATCCGCTGTCCAGCACCACTCGCTCTTTCGCGAAAGGCACCGAGTCCAAACAAGCGCCGATCCGATCGGCCTCGTCCAGGGTAATGACCACGAGCGTGAGCAATGGCGGCTCCGGGAGGGGCTCAGTATGCCGCGGGCCACGGGGTTGTGCTCCACGGCGCTATCGATTACCAGCCGAAGGCAGGGCGCCATACCCAAGTGGTCAAGGGAGAGGTTTGCAAAACCTCCATTCGCCGGTTCGACTCCGGCTGGCGCCTCCAGATCCGGGCCGCGGTGAGCCCCCCAACGGGGACTCGCCGGGGCCCATTCTCTTTGTGGCCGGTAGAAGTTGTCCTCGCGCCCGTACAATGCTCGCCGCTCCGCATTCAAGAAATGTCCTGACATTGGCGATCGGTGCGCGCGGGCGGTACGAATGCAACCGGGTCCCTACGTGGAGGACGCCAGTGCTTGAAGATGGAATGCTGCAGTTCGCCCTGCTCGGTGCGGGCTGGGTTCTCTGGCTGCTCGTCTTTCTCTCGGTGGGAATCATCGCGATCACCGTGGAGCGCGCGATCTTCCTGTTGCGCGACGGGACCGACCGCAACGTGCTCGCGAAGGCGGTGAACGCGTTTCTCCGGAGTGGCAGCCCCGGCGATTTCCGCGAGCAGCTCGAACAGATGCGCGGCTACGAGGCCCGCATCCTGTCTGCGGGCCTGGAAATGACCGAGAAGGGCCCCGAGGCCATGGAACGCGCCATGGAGGGCACCGCCATCGCGGAGAAGCTGCGGATGGAGCGAGGCTTGTCCTACCTCGCAACCGTCGGTGCCAATGCGCCGTTCATCGGCCTGTTCGGTACCGTGCTCGGCATCATCAAGGCGTTCCACGATCTGTCCATCGACACCAGCAACGCCTCGGAGGCCGTGATGGCCGGCATCTCGGAGGCGCTCGTCGCCACCGCGGTGGGCCTGTTGGTCGCCATCCCCGCCGTGGTCCTCTACAACGCCTTCACCCGGTGGGTGAGGAACCGCGCCGGCCGATCCGAGAGCCTGGCCGACCTCGTGGTGGCCCGGGTGGCCGCGGAGGCGCCGCCAGATGGGCGTTAGCTTCACCGATGGCGACGACGTGATGTCGGACATCAACATCACGCCCTTCGTCGACATCATCCTGGTGGTCCTCATCATCTTCATGGTGACCGCCACCAAGATCGTGGAGCAGTCCCTGCTGGTCGACCTCCCGGAGGCCGCATCGGGAGAGCAACCCGAGAGCCTGTCCCTGGGGCTCACCCTCATGGAGGACGGGCGCCTCCTCCTCGACGGTGCCGATATCGACACCGAGCAGCTCCGCGCCGCCCTTCGCCGAGCCAAGGGCACCGAGCAGGAAGTGGTTTGCTTGATCGCGGCCGACGAACTGGTGGCCCACGGCCGGGTGGTGTGGCTCATGGACTTCATCAAGTCCGAAGGCATCTCCCATTTCGCGATCAACATCGACCCCTCCCGTGCCATCCCGCCCGATCCCGCGTCGGTGGGCAGAGGCGTGGGGGTGGCCCCGACCGGAACCGTCGACCCTTAGGGAGCTCAACTGCACGCCACCGTCCTCGAACGCCGCCCACCCCAGGACCTCCTGGTCCTCACGGCGGCAGTGCTGCTCTCCATCGGGGCCCACGTCGGTGTGGCCACCGGCGTGTCGCAGATCGAGGTCCGTGCCCCCGAGAAGCCGGTGTGGGTCACCATGATGGTGCAAGAGGTGGAGCAGCCCGAGCCAGAGGTCGTGGAGGAACCCGAGCCCGAGCCCGAGCCCGAGCCCGAGCCCGAACCCGAGCCCGAGCCCGAGCCCGAGGTGGTGGCCTTCGAGGAGACCGTGACCACTCCACCCGACCCTGAGCCACCAAAACCGAGGCGGGTGGCCACCCCCATCCAGGGCTTGAACAGCGCCTCGTTCACCACCGGCCCCGGCGGGTCCTTCGTGGCACGCGCGGGCAACACCCTCGCCACCGCCGCCACCGACGAGGTCCTCGATCCCGACGCAGACGAGGAGTTCGCTACCATCCCCTATGCCAGCGTCACCACCGCACCCCGGATCAGGGCCAGGCCCGTCCTCCACGTTCCCCAGGAGGTGATCGACGACCGCATCGAGGGGCGGGTAGAGGTGGAGCTGACCATCGGGGCCGACGGCGCGGTGATCGCGGTGGTCGTGGTGCAGACCCTCCACCCCGCCGCCGACGACGCCTGTATCGCCGACCTGCGCAAGACGCGGTGGAAGCCGGGAGCCCGCGACGGGCAACCGGTCATCGTGAAGGGCGTCCCCTACTCCTGTCGATACGAAATGGCCCTGGACTGATGCGCCACTCGATCTGGCTACTGGTGATGCTCCTCGCCGCCCCGGCCTTCGCCCAGGCGCCGGAGGCCCCACCCGCTGAGGTCCCCGCAGAGGAGGCACCGGAGGCCCCACCCGCTGAGATCCCCGCAGAGGAGACACTGGAGGCCTTGCCCATCGTCTCCGGACCCGACGTGCTGGAGTTCGTGGAGGCGACCTATCCCCCCGAGGCCATGGAGCAGGGCCTCGAAGCCGTCGTGGTGCTCCTGGTGGAGCTCGACGACACCGGCGCCCTGGTCTCCTTGGAGGTGGTCGGTCCAGCCGGCCACGGGTTCGACGAGGCCGCCATCGAAGCGGTCCGGCAGATGAAGTTCGGCACAGCCATGACCGAAGAGGGTCCGGTCCCGGTGCTCTTCGAGCTTCCCTACGGGTTCCGCTTCGACGTCGAGGAGCCCCCGGAGGAGGAGGACGCACCACCCCCGCCGGTGAATCTCGACGGCACCGTGATCGAGATGGGCACCCGCCGCCCCGTGCAGAACGCCCGGGTGG
>JAFDJI010000651.1 GCA_019307545.1 Deltaproteobacteria bacterium
GGCCCTCCTCTACGAGGACGACACCGTCGAGTTCCTCGACTGCATCATGGACTCCGAGAACAACTACTCGGGACGCATCGTGTTCAGTGACGATGCCAGCGGGAGATCCCGCTTCGTGTACGAGGAGTTCCAGGGCCTGATGGGCGGCTATCCGTTCTTCATGGACGGAGGCTACTACACCAGCGTCACCGAAGGGGGCGGGGTCCGGGTCGAGGCCGACCTCGAGCTGCGTGAGACGGACCCCGGGGAGGGTGAGACCACGACCCGGTTCACGGCCGATCTCGTGTTCGACGTGGAGGGAAAGACCATCTCCGGCACGGTGGACGTCAGCACCCAGAGCAGCACGGGAGAGACCAACCCCTACCTGGACACCTCGTGCTCCTTCGAAGACAGACCCCTGGACCTCTTCGTGGCCTTGGGCAAGGCCGACTTCAACCTGTTCGAGCGCGTGTGCCCCCAGAAGTGGGACGAGGAGGTCGACCTGCAGGTGCGCGCCCGACACAAGCACAACGGGGACGACGACCCGATCCACATCATGGGCCCCGGCGAGGGCTTCGACGGGAGCACCAAGGTGAGGTCGGGGGGCTCCGATGGGCGCCGCTATCCCACCACCATGGGCGAGACGCTGCAGTTCTCCGTCGGGCGCGGGGAGCAGGTCTTCGGCTCGGCCTCCTGCCCACCGGCCTTCCACGGCGGCGACGTCGATGTCGTCTACGACGACGGCTGGGGACTGAACACCTTTTCCTTCTACTGTGTGTTCAAGGGAGAGCCGCCGCCAATTCCCATCGTGGACGAATAGACGCCGCGTTCGGCGGAGGCCAGCACCTCGAACGAGCACATCATTGCCTCGCCCAGCTCCAACGACAGGGCCGCGCAGTGAGGGAAGGGCCCCCACGGGTCACACCGTCAGAAAGTCCACGTACTCTCCGTGGTAACCACCCCCTGATTCGGCATGGGGTGGCATTTGTTTTCAATTCCCGCATCAGCAATCGAATCGGAGCACCACACCCCACCCTCACCTCAACGACGGGAAGCTGCTCGCCATCACCCACCCGCCACGAACCCCCTGACCGCCACGTCCGCGATGCCCAGCTGGTCGATCACCCGGCGCAGCCGCCGGCGTTCACGATCGACCCACTTGCTGCGTGTGTCCAGCCGGCCTGTGATCCGGGTCCATCCATCCTCGGTGCGCTCGAGCACCAGGCTGCTACCCGTGAAGAGCTCCAGCGCGGTCAGTCCGATGGCGTCACCGAGGTCGGTCAACCTGGCGTGCCACGGCACGAACCCCTCCACCTGCTCGCACATGCGCAGTGACTCCAGCCGGCGCCCCGCGTCAGTCTCCCACAGCCACCGCCGGCTCCCGGGATCCTGGCCGAACCAGTAGTCCGACAGCGTCAGGTCGACGAGCTTCGGCAGCCCGGACCCGGAGGCGAACGCCTGGCCCAGCTCCTCGTTGATGGACTGCTGCTGTGCCTTGTCGGCCCCGCCGCCGCCACCCGGGCACGTGACTCGCTCCAGCGACCAGGGCGGGGAAGTGTGCAGCAGCCTGGGCAGCAGGCGGGGGGAGACGCCACCCAGCGACCGCAGGTGGCGCAGGGGCGACTCGAACAGCAAACGCTCCATGGTCTCGAGGCGCATGATCACGTTCCCCTTCTCCAGGTCGAGCGTGCGCAGGGTAGCCAGCGCCGAACACCCGATGATGTCCTCCCAGCCCTTCATGCTCCTCGGAAATGCGAAGTTCCCGGATACCGGAAACCCACGCTCCCAGCGCACGGAGCGCTTCACCACCACCCCTTCCAGTGGGGCGAGCCATCCGGGCCCGTGGGCTTTGAACAGCGCCTTCTGCCGGGCTCGTGACTCGCGGCTTGCCTTGCCTGCCTGGGACTGCTCGAGCTGGAGCCGGATGAGCTCTCCTCGCGGGTCTTCAGCTGCGCTCAGCGCCTCTGCCAGGGCCCAGCGCGGCCCGTCGTCGTCCGGGGTTGCGTAGACTGCAGCAAACAGCTGGTCCAGCTCGGTCATGGCTCATCTCCCTGGGGTCATTCGAACAGCCGTCCGTCGGGGTGACGGCTGTCTGCATGTCGGTCAGACCTTCTGCCGGTACACGATCGCCTTCGCGACCTTCGCCGCCCCCTCCTGTCCCACGCGCCGCGCCCCCAGGTCGACGTACAGCGCCTCCGCCTCCCGGGTCCGCGCGATGCTGTCCCAGAAGTCCACCGCGGCGCGGAGCCAGCGGCGCGCCTGTTGCGGCACAGTGAGCTGCACGGCAGCCTCCAGGCCCCGCTCCATCTCAGGGAGCAGCGACCGCAACCGAGCAACGGTGCGTGACGCCTCCTCCTCCAGCCCCCAGGCTTGGAGCCGACCGTCGGCGAGTTGGGTCTCCAGGGCAGCCACCGCGACCCGGGTGTCCGCGACCCCGTAGTTGGGGTGGGCGCTCATGGCCCGCACGATGTCGCGACACGGGTCGGCATTGGCGTTCGGGAGCGCTTCAGCCCACCCCAGCACCTTGTGGATGCTCAGCCAGCGGTACACGAATTCGAGGCCGGTGCCCTTGATGTTGCAGCTCCCCAGCACCCGCAGCTGTGCCCCAGGGGGCGCGGTCATCGCGACGGCGTGCAGCACCTGGTCGCCGGACAGGGCGGGGTTGGCCAGCGGCAAGCCGCGCGACCCGAACAGGGCGATGAACCCGGAGATCGCCTCCTCGGTGGACCAGTCCTCGCGGTGATCGAGGAGGTGGAGCCAGCTGGTCTCGCGGAGCCACTGGTGCACCGCGTCGGCGACCGTCCGTCCACCCGAACCGCGCACCGCCACTGGCTGCAGCACCAGGGATTTGCACACCGCGTCCAGGGACTCGGACGGCTTCCAGAAAGCAGCGACCCAGCCGTCAACCGCCGCGGGGTCCGCCCCAACCGCAACCGCGCGCTCCCGCGCCTCTTCGGCGGACAGCGGCTTGCGCCGGAGGCGGCGAAGTGGCCGCGAGGTCGCGCAGGCGGTCCCGTAGCTCGGTGTCCAGGACCTTCAGCCAGGTGTTGTGGAAGGACTGAACATTGGTGCCGATCACCACCAGCGCGTCGGCGGCAACGTCGAGGGCGGCAATGTGGGCGAACACGTCTTGCCGGGCCAGCCGATCGGCGCGGTTGTTCACCACCACCACATTCAGCTCTTCGAGCCCCGACCGCTCGGAAAAGGCGCCGAACCCCATCCGCTGCCAGTTGCTGAGGAAGCCGGCGCGCTCGTTCGCAGACATCCCGTTCACGAAGGACGCCGTCCGCCCGTCGTAGTCGACCGGGCCGTACTCCTTGAGCACCCCCAGGTCGGGGACCACATGGTCGGCCATCGCCCGCAGCGCCACATCGCGGGGGATCTTCAGAGTCTCGGCGAGGTGGACCACCAGGGCGATGTTGCGCGGATGCTCGTTGTAGGGGAAGCGGGCGAGGAGGTCCTTGGGGAGCAGCAGCCACTCCTCCGGGCGGACCACGTCCACCGAGGCCTTCATCTCCCGCGCGGCCTGGGTGACCACCGGGGTCATGTGCTGCTCGGAGGTCAACACCGCCCCACGCCAGGGGATGATCTTGGAGATGACCTCGGCCACATCGCGCCCGGTCGGCCCCTGGATGTCCTCGTGGTCCGGGTAGGTGTTGGTGATGGTGGTGAAGTCGTCCCGCACCCAGTCCTGCTGGAGGATCTGGACGTAGTACGGGTTGAGCGCCATGCACTCCCAGAGCAGCACCTGGGGCTCCATCGCCCGGGCGAGGCGGAGCACGCTCCGCTGCTCGAAGATGGTCGCCTTGTCGTAGGGCCGGTACAGGAAGATCTCGGTCGGCTCCCGGCCCGGGATGCTCGCGACCACCATCGCCTCGCAGCCGGTGGTCTTGGAGAGCACGGTGTAGCCGGTGCCGTGGAACACCGCGGCCTTCAGACGCTCGGTCCCGGACTTCCCACGGGAGCCCCATCCCCCGATCACCAGGGGGATGCTGCCCCGCCACCGGGTCTCCTGTCGACGGCGGAACAGGCTGCGGCCCACCCAGTAGGCCACCAGCCCTCCGCTCAGGAGCGCGAGTTGGGGGACGCTGTTGCTGTCCAGCGCCACCAGGTGGGTCACCAAGTCGTCCACGTGGAACAGGGGGAGGAAGGCCGCCGCCCGCCGGTCGATGCCGAACCCGATCCGGGACAGGGCCTCGTCGTAGGTGCCCTGGGGGTCGTCTCTCCCCCCGTCCAGGAGCCGCTGCCGCAGGTCGGCGAGGCGGGTGTAGTTGCGGTGGGCGGATGCGCGGGCCAGGAGCGCGGGACGGTTCGGTCGGAGGTCGAAGGCCGCGGTGGCGGTCCGCACCCGGATCCCCTTCCGCCGGGACGCAGCGAGGAGCAGGGACGGCAGGGGAAGCTCGGCGCCCCAGGCCAGGCGGGTCGGAGCACCCTGGCGCTGCCCGGGCAGCGCGGTGGGGGTGACCTCCGCGAGGCGGTTGGACAACGCGACCAGGGACCCCGGCGGGACCCGGTCGGTGGCGAAGGAGTGGGCCTGGCGCTTATCCGGGCGGGGCCGCCTCACCTCGTGGACCAATCGCCACAAGCTGAACCGGGGTGCGGTCCCGTGGTGGAGCCGGTACCCCCGGCGAGGAGGCTGATCCCCGTGGAGCCCTCCGCCTCGCGGCTCTGCGGAGAGGTCCATCCCGTCCGCGGCCGCGACCGCGAGCACGTCCAAGAGCTGATCTGGAGAGAGGTCCGCGACCCGCCCGGTGCGGAAGTGCCGAGTGGCGCCCTCGCTGGTGGACGCTGCCCAGTCCACGACCTCCTCGAGGGCCGTGCGACGCACAGGGTCTGCCAGGATCTCCAGGGCGAGCAGGAGGGTGGATGCGGCGACCGCGAGGTCCGGTGGCCCGTCGACCCGACGCCATTGCTCCAAGGCGGGCCGCCACTGATCCCGGCACCGCTCCAGCTGAGGCACCAGGTACGAAACCCGGTCCAGCACCGCGCGGATCACCAGCCCGGCCACCTCGGCATCCCGCGACTGCAGCGCAGCCTGCACGAGGCGGATCCAGTGGGTGTCCGCGGGCTCTGGAGTCCTCTCCGGAAGCGAGGCGATCACCGCGGACCCGCGCACCGTCGACCGGGTGCGCGCGTCGGACATGAGGGCCACCAGGGCGCCTCGGTCCCGTTGGCGTGGGGATGCAGCGAGGGTGCGAGTCACGGTGCACGCCACGTGCTCACTCTCATCTCCCGCGCCCAGGAGTTGTCGCAGGAGGTCCCAGAGGTGGTGCCGCCCCGCGAGCCCTGCGGCCCGGGCGCGTACGAAGGCGTGCTCGGGGGGGAGCAGGGCGCGGCGCTCCGCGGAAGGGGCCGCAATGCCCAAGAGGACGCGCTCCTTGTTGGCGGGGTGCACCTGCAGGTCCAGCCAGGCCTCGAGCGCGGCCGCCTGAACCCAGGGATCGTCTCGCTCGGCATGTGCGAGGGTGAGCAGGGTCTGGCGCACCGAGGGAGCGCCGGGCAGGGGACGCTCACACGAGGCGCCGGCGAGACGGCAGGCCGCCACCCGCAATGGCCACGGCCGTCGAGTCCCGACCAACACCTGGGCGGCGCTGTCCCGACAGGCGATGAGGTCGTCATCGGAGAGGGGATCCCGAGGACGGGTCGCGACCGCAATCGCCAGGAACTCCCACTGCTGGCGGATCGCGTGGAGGTGGAGCAGCAGTCGGTCCCCGATGCCCTCCGAGTCGAGGTGGCGGTCCAGCGCCAGCAGGTCCTCCTCGAGCCCCGGCTCGTCGAGCCGGGTGAGCACCTCCACCATGGCGGCGCGCTCGTTGCCCTGGGTGCGCGCCAGCGCCAGCGACTCGATCAGTTCGTC
>JAFDJI010000652.1 GCA_019307545.1 Deltaproteobacteria bacterium
ACCGGGGGTCTGCTCGGGGGCCGGGGTCTCGGACAGGAGCGGGGGCGGCATCGGAGACGAGAATCGCTGGAACACCTTGGCTGCAGTGATTCCAGCGATGGTCGAGCAGGCGGTGGCGACCAGGGTGGTGCCGAAGATGCCGCCGGGGTCCACGGAGCCCAGCCGCTCTCGGATGACCATTACCCCAGTGGGGAGGAGGGTGACCGCCGAGGTGTTGATCGCCAGGAAGAGTGCCATCGCGTTGGTCGCGGTGCCCTTCACCGGGTTGAGCTTGTCCAACTCCTGCATCGCGCGGATCCCGAAGGGCGTGGCCGCGTTGCCCAGCCCGAGCGCGTTGGCCGAGATGTTGAGGATCATGGCGCCCATTGCGGGGTGGTCGGGCGGTACGTCTGGAAACAGCAGGATCATGACCGGCCGGATCGCCCGCGCGATGAGCTTCATCATCCCGCCGGCCTCGGCCACCTTCATCACACCCAGGAACAGCGCCATTCCGCCGATCAGCGAGATCGAGATTTCGACTGCCGTGGCCGCAGAGCCCAGCGCCCCGTTGGTGAGCTCCTGCATAGGTGCAATGGGGTCCACCCAGGCCGTGCCGGTTGCCTCCGCCGCTTCTTTGCCCGCCTCGACCTGCTCGGGCGTCGGCGGCGTCCACCAGGCCTGTCGCCAGGCCGCAGCCAGGAAGGCCAGGGCAATCATCACGAAGAAGATGGCGTTCATGAGCGCTCCGAGGCGACCCGGCGGAAGCCTAGCACCACCGCGTCGCCGAGACCCTGATCATGCAGCTTCCGTGCCGGTGCGGGTGCCCTCGCGTTACGGGTGAAGGGTCCCGGAGGGGAGATGTTTCGTACCCTGCTGCTGTCGACGCTGCTTTCCACCGCGTGTGCAGGTTCCAATGAGGCCGGCGAGGCTTTTGCGGCCCCGGTTGCGACCGACGAACCCGTTGCGAAGGCGGAGCAGGCGGACTCGGAGCAGGTGGTGGCTTCCTGGGATGGAGGTCGGGTCACCCAAGGGGAACTGCGTGAGCAGGTCGCGAACGATCTACGGACGATGGAAATCCAGTACCAGCTGCAACAGCACGAGACCCTGAACCAAGCGCTGCGCATCTCGGTCATGGGTGTGTTGCTCGAGTCCGAAACCCAGCGGCAGGGGTTGGTCGACGTGGACGCCCTGCTCACCCGAGAGGTCGAGGAAAAGGTTGCACAGCCCTCGGAGGAGGAGGTGCAGGAGTTCTTCCGCATGGTCTCCCGCCAACTCGGGGGTCTCTCCTATGCCGAGGCCCGCCCCTTCCTGGTGCAGGACTTGATGCGCCAGGCCCAGGTGGAGCGGTACCGCGAATATGTGGAGGAGTTGGAGACCGCTGCCAACGTCAGCTACTCCCTCGCCTACCCCGACCTGCCGCGCATCGAGGTGCCGATCGGGGAGTACGACCCCGTGATTGGAGCGGCCGACGCGCCGGTCACCATCATCCAGTTCGCCGAGTACGAGTGCCCGTACTGCAACAAGGTCGTCCCTACCCTGGATCGGGTGCTGGAGGAATACGACGGCAAGGTGCGGATGGTGTTCAAGGACTTCCCCCTGTCCAATCACGGCCGGGCGATGCCGGCGGCCATCGCCGCGCACTGCGCCGGGGATCAGGATCGCTACTGGGAGATGAACCGGGTGCTGCTCGCCAACCAACACGCACTCGAGGACGCGGATCTGGTCCGGTACGCCGGGGATCTCTCGCTGGACGTGGACGCATTCCAGGTCTGCCTCACCTCGGGCAAGTTCGAGCCAACCATCGCGGAAGACATGACGCATGGGAGCGACGCGGGTGTCACCGCGACCCCCTCCTTCCTCATCAATGGGATCTCCTTCTCAGGTGCGCAGCCCTACGAGCGGTTCTCCAGCCTGATCGATCAGGAATTGGCCGCCGATGGCGACTAGGCTTCTCCCCTGTGGCCCGGAACGCTCCAAATGGGCGAAGCGTTCGCGTAGACTGCTCGGGCCTTGACCCGTCCCGGCGACATCCCGGAGCAGATCGGGCCCTACCGGGTCCTGCGGCCCATTGCGCGCGGCGGGATGGCCGAAGTCTATGAGGTCGAGGATCCGCCAACGGGCGAGCACTTCGCGCTCAAGCTCCTGAAGGAGGGGGGAACTGCACGCCAGCGGTTCGACCGCGAGTACGAGGCGATGACCCGCCTGAACCATCCCAACATCGTTCGGGTCTACAACTACGGCTTCCACGGTTCCTCGCCATGGATGACGATGGAGCTCCTGGGTGGGCTGACCGTGCAGGCCTACGTGAAGCGGATCGGCCGACCGGGGACGCCGGAGCGGATGGTCGAGGTGGTTCGCGTGGCGCACGATATCGCCCGCGCACTCGACCACATCCATCGTCGTGGGCTCATCCACCGCGACCTGAAGTCCGACAACGTCCTCGTGCTGCCGGATGGCCGGGTGAAGCTCCTCGATTTCGGGGCGGCTCACGTACAGGACGCGATGGAGCAGATCACCCGCGAGGGCGAGTTCCTCGGCACCCTGGCCTATGCGTCCCCCGAGCAGTTCATGGGAAGGGGAATCGATCATCGGTCCGACCTGTACAGCCTTGGGGTGCTGCTGTACCGGTTGGGCACGGGGCGTCGCCCCTTCTGGTCCCGCGACCACCACGCGCTCGCCAAGATGCACGTCACCCAGCATCCGAGGCCGCCACGGCAACTGGTCTCCGCCCTTCCGGAGGAGTTGGAGCGGGTGATCCTGTGGCTGCTCGAGAAGAAGGCCCGTCGCCGACCCGAGACCGGCGCACAGGTGGCCGAGGCGCTGCAGGACATCGCGGGCGAGCCGCTCTACCTTCCCGGGACGCTCGACGTGTCGGCTGCCGCTGGGGCGCTGGTGGGGCGCGAGGACCAGGTGCGGCAGGTGCGGATGTTCCTGGACCAGGGGAAGCCCGGCGGAGTGGCCCTGGTGCTGGGCATGCCCGGAAGCGGCCGACAAACCGTGATGGGCATGGTCCGCGAGGAGGCGGAGAAACGGGCCTGGGAGGTCTGGGATTGTTGGGGTCGACCCGGGCAGGGCGTGCTC
>JAFDJI010000653.1 GCA_019307545.1 Deltaproteobacteria bacterium
GTAGCGCGTAGCGCCCGCCCGACTCCCACGACCTTGGGAAGCGAGGGGTGAGCGCTAACCCCGATCGGGATAGACCCGCCGGCCTGGAGGCGCCCATGAGAATCGCACTACTGTTGTCCCTGTTGGTCGGCCCGGCCTATGCCACCGACGAGGATCCCGAGCCTACCGAGCCCGCTGTCGCCGAGACCGAGGAGGTTGCTGTGCAGGACACCTGGGATCTGTCCCACGTCTTCCCGACCCTTGAGGAGTGGGAGGCGGCGACCGCGCGGGCCGATGCCGACATCGAGGCGTTGTCCGAATGCGAAGGTCAACTCGCCGATCCCGCGATGCTCCGGAGCTGCCTGGAGCGGATCGACGCCCTCTCTCTCCAGATCTCACGGATCGACACCTACGCAGGCAACCTGTCCAACGCCGACATCCGCGACGCCGAGTGGCGGGCACGAGCACAGCGCGGCGGTCTCCTGTGGGCAGCTTTCGGTGAGGCGGTGAGCTGGTTCGAGCCGGAGATCCTCGCGTTGGGGAAGAAGAAGGTCGACAAGGCGCTCGCCAAGGAGCCCGGGCTCGCCCCCTTCGCCTACTACCTGCACACCACCCTGCGGCACGGAGAGCACACCCTGCCCCCCGAGCAGGAGGCGCTACTCGCCGCGAGTGCGACCCTGCGGCGAGGCCCTGGCCAGATCTACCGGGTGCTGCTGAACGCCGAGCTGCCCTGGCCCACGATCACCCTCGACGACGGCACCGAGGTCACCCTCGACACCGCCGCCTACGCCCACCATCGTGCTTCGCCCTCCCGTGAGGAGCGCAAGCGGGTGTACGACGCCTACTATGGCGCGCTGGCCGACTACCAGGGTACCGCCGGCGCGGCGGTGGGCGTTTCGACTCAGGGGCACTGGTTCATCGCCAATGCGCGCGGTTACGACACCTGCCTCGAGGCCGCACTCGACGCGGAGTTCCTGCCGCAGGAGGTGTACCGGACCCTCATCGAGCGGACGAACGCCAACCTGCCCACCCTGCACCGCTACCTGAAGCTGCGGGCGCGGATGCTGGGTATCGACGATCTGGCCTACTACGACCTCTACCCGCCGCTGGTGCAGATCGACGAGGAGTTTCCCATCGCGCGCGGCAAGGAGCTCACCATCACCTCCGCCGCACCGCTCGGGAAGGAATACACCGACCTCCTCGAAAAGGGCTTCGCCGAGCGGTGGATGGACGTGTATCCCCAGCCCGGGAAATCGCCGGGTGCCTACATGGACGGCGGGTCCTACGACGTCCATCCCTACGTCCTGATGAACTACACCGGGGACTACGAGTCCGTCTCGACCCTGGCCCACGAGTGGGGTCACGCGGCACACTCCGCGTTCACCAACACCACCCAGCCACACGCCACCGCCGACTACGCGACCTTCATCGCCGAGGTGGCCTCCACCCTGGCCGAAGCCCTCCTACAGGAGCACATGCTCGAGCAGACGGAATCCGACGCGGAGCGGTTGCTCTACCTGGGCGCCGACCTCGAGTCGCTTCGGGTCACCTTCTTCCGCCAGGCGATGTTCTCCGAGTTCGAGCTCGCGCTGCACGAGATGGCCGAGCAAGGGGAGCCGATCACCGGCGAGGGCCTGTCCGAGCGCTACCTCGAGCTGGTGCGGCGATACCACGGCCACGACCAGGGCATCACGACCATCGACGAGGCCTACGCGGTGGAGTGGGTCTTCGTGCAGCACTTCTTCTACAACTTCTACGTCTGGCAGTACTCGACCTCGATCGCCGCGTCATCGCTCCTGGCCAAGGACGTGCTCGGCGGCGAGGACGGGGCGGTGGAGCGCTACCTCGACCTGCTCCGGGCCGGCGGCTCCGACGATCCCTACCTGCTCTTGAAGCGGGCCGGCGTGGACATGGCCTCTCCCGAGCCCTACGACGCGTTGGCAGCGCGGATGGACGCCATCATGGACGACATGGAGGCCATCCTCGACCGGATGGAAGAGGAGAAGGAAGAGGCGCCGCCCTCCGAGGAGACGGCGCCCACCGAGGAGACGCCGGAGTAGGGCACGCAATCACGCCTCACCGCACCTGCAGCACTGCCATCTCGATGCTCCGGCCTCCGCGCCCGTACCAGGCGACGAGCACCCGTCCCTTCTCCAGGGCCAGCAACGACGGGTAGCCGCACTCCGCCTCGCCACACTCGAGGAGGCGCAGGGGCTCGCTCCAGGACGCCGCCCGGTCGGTGGACCACAGGACCGAGACCCGAGCGGTGGTGAACGCGTCGTCGACCTCGCGGATCGCGGACAGGATCGTCCCGTCGTCGAGTTGCAGCAGGTCGGGGGCGTGCCCCACGAGGCCCAGGTCCTCCCAGCCCGTCCAAACGCCCTCACGCCCGATCGCCTGGGCGAGGGGACCCGGGCTGGAGGGGCTCTCGCCCCGCGCGGTGCGGATGTGCAGCAGGAGCCTGCCATCGTCCAAGGGGAGCAGGCTGGGCTCCTGCAGCCAGACCTCGGGCCAGGCATTGGGGAGGACGAGGTCTTCCCTCCATCCGCCGTCTTCGTTTCGGAGCAGCGCGATGCGTGAGCGCGGCGCGCCCCCGAGGTTGTCGAGGTCGACGGCTCGTCCGACGTAGGCCGGGACCACCGGGGTCGCCCCCAACTCCACCGCGGGGCTCGAGCAGGCGGCTACCCGGAGGGGGTCCCCGCCCTGCGCGAGCCACGAGCTGTCGCCCAGGCGGGCACTCTCGGGCGACATCGGCCCTCCGGACACCTGGATGGCCTCGCCAAAGGTGTGCCCCCCATCCAGGGATCGGGCGGCGAACACCTGGTGGAGCACGAGGGTGCCTGCCTCGAGGGCGTGCCGTTGGTACGGAAACCAGGTCAGCAGCACCTCGCCGTTGGACCGGACCGCGAGCGATGGGTCCCGGTCGTCGATATCCGGCGTGTCGACCAGCACCCGGGGAGCGGACCAGGTGTGCCCATCCGCCGAACCCTCCCGGGCGACGATCCGCCCGCTATCATCCACGTGTGAGGTGCCGTGGCGGTACACGAGGAGGAGGCGACCGTCTGGCATCCGGGCCACATC
>JAFDJI010000654.1 GCA_019307545.1 Deltaproteobacteria bacterium
CGCCTGCGAAGAGTAGCTCGCTTCGACCACGGTGACCCTGGTGTCGAGACCGCCCTGCGGCTGGAATGTGGTCGGGACCGATGGCGGCGGTGCCGGCGGTGTTCTGACCGCCGTGTTGGCGCAGGTCCTGCCGATGCACAGGTTGCCCCCCATAGCCGTTATGGATAGCGTCGCCTGCAACCCGCGCCGCTAAACACCCCCTGGGAGGAGCCATGAGCCGCCCCGTCATCATCTCCGTCGCGATCACCGGCTCTGTGCCCAGGAAGAAGGACACCCCGGCGGTGCCCGTTGTGCCGGCCGAACAGGTCGAGTCCACCCAGGAGGCCTTCGAAGCGGGCGCCACCATCGCGCACATCCACGTCCGAGACGACAACGAGGCGCCGTCTTCCGACCCAGAGCGGTTCGCGGCGGTCCAAGAGGGCATCCGGAAGCACTGCCCGGGGATGATCGTGCAGTTTTCGACCGGTGGTCGCGGTCGGGATCACACCGAACGAGGCGCTGCGCTCTACCTCGAGCCCGACATGGCCTCCCTCGCGACGGGCTCCGTCAACTTCCCGAACATGATCTACGAGAACCATCCGGAGCTCATCCTCGCACTCTCAAAGGAGATGCTCGAGCGACACATCAAGCCCGAGGTCGAGATCTTCGACGTGGCGATGCTCTACAACGCCCTCGACCTCATCAAGCGGGGCCTCCTCGCAGAGCCACCCCACATGCAGTTCGTCTTCGGGCTCAAGGGTGCGCTCCCGGCACGCAAGCAGATACTCGAGTTCCTGGTCGGGGAGTACCGCGAGTTGGTCCCGAACGGCACCTGGGCCGCCGCGGGCCTCGGGCGCTCCCAGCTCGAGGTCAACCACTGGGCGCTCAAGCTTGGCGGACACTGTCGCACGGGCCTCGAGGACAACATCCGCTTCGACAAGACGCGTCTCGCCGCGAGCAACGCAGAGCTCGTCGGTCGCGTCGCAGACCTCACCGCTGAGTACGGTGGACACCCCGCCACTGCGGCAGAGGCGCGTGCGATCCTGGGGCTCCCCGCGTAGCTCCGACGGGCCGCCCCAGCCCAGGCATCATCCCGGTGGTAGAATCGGCGCGCCGGTCTTCTCGCGGACCATTTCGAAGGTCACGCCAGGTGCAAGCTCCCGCACCTGGAAGCCCTGCGGGGTGACGTCGACCACCGCCAGGTCGGTGAAGACGCGGGAGACCACGCCTTGGCCGGTGAGCGGGAAGGTGCACGCCTCGACCAGCTTGGGCGCGCCCTTCTTGGTGACATGGGTGGTGATCACGAAGATCGTCTCCACGCCTGCCACCAGGTCCATGGCGCCACCCACCGCGGGGATTGCCCCTGGTTTTCCGGTGGACCAGTTGGCCAGGTCGCCGTTGGCAGCGATCTGCATCGCCCCCAGCACGCACACGTCGATGTGGCCCCCCCGAATCATGGTGAAGCTGTCGGCGTGGTGGAAGAAAGCGGCGCCGGGCAAGGCGGTGACCGCCCGCTTCCCGGCGTTGATCAGCTCGGGATGTGCCTCGCCCTCGGGTGGAGGCGGGCCCATGCCGAGCAGCCCGTTCTCGGTGTGGTAGATGAACTCGCGGCCCTCGGGGACGAACCTGGCCACCAGCTCGGGAATCCCGATCCCGAGGTTGACGTAGGCCCCGTCGGGGATGTCCTGGGCTGCCCGCGCCGCCATCTGCTCTCGGGTCCATCCGATGCTCGTGCCGTCGCTCATGGGTAGCTCCTCCCCTCGGCGATGAGCACCGATTCGTACTGCGGATCGGGCACCTCGACCACGCGGTCGACGAAGATGCCCGGGGTCACGACCTGCTCGGGATCGATCTCGCCCGGCTCGACGACGCGTCGTGCCTGCACGATGGTCGTCGTGGCTGCGACGGCCATGATCGGGTTGAAGTTCCGCGCGGTCTTGTTGTAGGTGAGGTTGCCCAGGCGATCGGCGGTCTCGCACTTGATCAGGGCGAAATCAGCCTTGAGCCAGCGCTCGAGGAGAAAGGGTCGCCCGTCGAATTCCCGTACCTCTTTGCCCTCGGCCAGCGGGGTTCCCACCGCGGCGGGGGTGAAGAAGGCAGGGATCCCGGCACCCCCGGCGCGGATCCGCTCGGCCAGCGTGCCCTGGGGCACCAACTCGAGCGTGATCTTGCCCGCCCGGTAGAGCTCGGGGAACACCTTGGAGTGGCTCGAGCGCGGGAAGGAGCAGACCATCTTGATGACCTGCCCGTTGCCGATCAGGGCCGCCAGGCCCACCTCGCCGTTGCCACAGTTGTTGTTGATCGCGGTGATCTCGCGCGTGCCTTGGTCGATGAGCGCGTGGATCAGCTCGGTGGGGCTGCCGGCCTCGCCGAAGCCACCGATCATCACCGACGCGCCATCACCGATGCAGGCTACGGCCTCGGCGATAGAACCGACCGTCTTGTCGATCACGTCAGCACCAGGGTTTGCATCATGGGTCCACCTCTATCGACGAGTCATGCCAACGGGAGTGTGCCCCGGCGGCGTACGAAGGCGCATGTAACTACCCTACGCGGGTGACGCTGCCCCCGACCCACGGCCTCCGAGGGAAAGGAATCCGCGCACAACTGGGATACACTGCGCGGCCGGAGGAAGACATGCAGAATGCGGTAATCGTAGACGCCGTTCGAACCCCAATCGGCCGCTTTCTGGGAGGGTTGTCACCCGTTCGCCCAGATGATCTCGCCGCGCTCTCCATCGCCGAGGTGATCCGCCGCGCGGGTGTCGACGGGGCCGAGATCGACGAGGTCTTCTTCGGCTGCGCCAACCAGGCGGGTGAGGACAACCGCAACGTGGCGCGGATGGCGGCCCTCATCGCTGGGTTGCCCCACTCGGTGCCCGCTGTCACCTTGAATCGACTGTGCGCCTCGTCACTCGAAGCCGTGAACCAGGCCAACCGGATGATCCTGGTGGGAGACGGGGAGTTGGTCGTCGCGGGCGGGGTCGAGTCCATGAGCCGATCCCCCTACTCCATGCCCCGCGGCCCGCAGATGCCCAAGGCGGGCAACTTCACCGCCTGGGATACCAGCCTGGGCTGGCCATGAGCCGATCCCCCTACTCCATGCCCCGCGGCCCGCAGATGCCCAAGGCGGGCAACTTCACCGCCTGGGATACCAGCCTGGGCTGGCGCTACCCCAACCCCAAGCTCGAGGCGCTGTTCCCCCTCGAAGCGATGGGATGTACCGCCGAAAACATCGCCGAGCAGATGCAGATCTCTCGCGAAGACCAGGATGTCTTCGCGCTGAACAGCCACACGAAGGCGCATGTAACTACCCTACGCGGGTGACGCTGCCCCCGACCCACGGCCTCCGAGGGAAAGGAATCCGCGCACAACTGGGATACACTGCGCGGCCGGAG
>JAFDJI010000117.1 GCA_019307545.1 Deltaproteobacteria bacterium
TCTCCATCGTCGTAGTCGTATTCGGCGCAGTCCAACTCAGGGTCGCATATGTCGTCGCCGAGCCAGGTGTACGGCACACACCCACCGAAGCAGTCCTCGATCTCGTCGGTTTCGCAATCGGAGATGCAATCGCCGTCGTCGTAGCCGTGCACCGCGCAGTCCAATTCCGAGTCGCAGTAGTCGTCGCCGAGCCAGTCCTTTGGCACGCATCCACCGAAGCAGTCTTCGATCTCGGTGGTGGGGTTACAGGCCGTGGTGATGCAGTCGCCGTCGTCGTAGTTGTGCAGCCCGCAATCCAACTCAGGGTCGCAGTAGTTGTCGCCCAGCCACCAGTCGGGCACGCAACCGCCGAAGCAGTCCTCGATTTCGCCGGTGCCGCAACTGGTGATGCAGTCGCCGTCGTCGTAGTTCCACTGCGCGCAGTCCAGTTCCGGATCGCAGTAGTCGTCGCCCAACCAGGCGGCCGGGAAGCAAACGCCGTTGCAGTCCTCGATCTCGTCGGTGGCGCAGCCGGAACTCAGGCAGTCGCCGTCATCGTAGTCGAGGTATGCGCAGTCCAACTCCGGGTCGCAGTAGTCGTCGCCGAGCCACCAGAGGGGGACACACACCCCGGAACAGTCTTCGATCTCGTCGGTTTCACAATCCGCCGAGGTGACGCAATCCCCGTCGTCGTAATCCCAGAATGCGCAGTCCAGCTCCCGGTCGCAGATGGTGTCACCGAGCCAAACCATCGGGACGCATCCGCCGTTGCAGTCCTCGATCTCGTCCGTGGCGCAGCCGGCGCTGATGCAGTCGCCGTCGTCGTAGTCCCAATCCGGGCAGTCCAACTCCGGGTCGCAGGCGCCGTCGCCGAGCCAATCCGCGGGGACACATGCACCGTCGCAGTCCTCGATCTCGTCGGTGCCGCACCCGGCGCTAACGCAGTCGCCGCCATCGTTGCTGTGTATGGCGCAGTCCAACTCGGTGTCGCAGATGCCGTCCCCGACCCACCAGGCGGGCAGGCACCCACCGAAGCAGTCCTCGACCTCGTCGGTGTCGCACCCGGTCGCGCAGTCGCCTTCGTCGAAGTTGTGCAGAGCGCAGTCCAGCTCGGCGTCGCACCAGTCGTCATCGAGCCACCAGGAGGGCACGCACCCGCCGAAGCAGTCCTCGATTTCGCCGGAAGGACAGCCGACCGTGCAGTCCCCGCTGTCATTCGCGTAGGCTGCGCAGTCCAACTCCGCGTTGCAGGTGCCGTCTCCGAGCCAGGAGGCCGGGACGCACGCGCCGAAGCAGTCCTCGATCTCGGTGACCGGGTCGCACCCATCGGTGTCGGTATCCGTATCCGTATCGGTGTCGGTGTCGGTGTCGGTGTCCGTGTCCGAGTCGGTATCCGTGTCCGTGTCGACGTCCGTATCGTCGGTATCGTGATCCTGGCTGCAGCTGACCGCCCCCAGCAAAAGACCAGCCCACAACAGGAAAAACTTCGCGCTCCCCATGACACCCTCCCTTGCGACCGCTTGCAGCCCCAACCATACGTCAGCGAGCCGCGGGTGTCACCACCGCAGATGCACTTCTCCGAGTGCCGATTCTCAGCGGATCTGCTCCATCTCCTACCCCGCGTCGACCAGGGTCAGGTCCACCGGGATCCCGCGTAGCCGGGTGGCTGTCCAGGGACGGCTCCCTTCCCGCCATGCCGCGGCATGGTGACCGGCCAGGAGCGGATGGCTGATGGTGAGCAACTCCCGGCGGTACCCACGCGCAAGCTCCGCCTCTCCACTGACCTCGGCGGCGCGGGAGGCCCACAGCAGCATCCTTCCGCGATGGAAGGGTGAGTGCTCGCCGCGCAGCCCTTGCTCCAGGTGGGCGAGTCCCTCGGCGAACGCACCCCGGCGCAGATGCAGCGCTCCGGCCAGGAACCGCCAGGTGGGATCCCCGGGGTCCAGGGCGACCGCCGCATCGATGTGCGCCTCCATCGCGGTCACCGGCGCGGTCTGCTGCTCCAGGCGAACGGCCTCGACGTAGTGCCGATACGCCTGTCCCGAAGCGCCCTCGGCGTAGCGGCTTCCGAAGCCGGGGGTTTGGGGTGGGGAGACGACCTCGCTGCCGGACTCCTCCATCCAGGCCCAGGGCACCTCCACCCAGGGCCCACGTGCAGCGGGAACGTCGCCCGTCGCGACATGGATGCACCGGCGCTCCGGGTCCGCGACCACGCTCTTGACGGTGATCGGCTGTGCCAGGACCCCGCCGGCGGCGCGCTCGCCCTCCGAGCCGGCGTCGCCGTGCTCCGCGAGCATGCGCTTCAGGTCGTCGACGTCCAAACCGCCTCGCCTGGCCCACGTCTGCAAACGACCGTACCGGGCCTCACAGTGCTCGATGAAGCAAGCCGTTGGCGCCACCTCGTCCACCTTCAGGGCGGGGTGGCGGTACCGGTTGGTGGTCCCGACGAAGTCCTCGCTGGGTGCCGGCAAGACCACCTGCACGCCGGAGGCGGCCACCTCGAGGACCAGCGCGCGCCGCTCGCGGGCCGACGATACGGACAATCCCCAGGTGGAGGCGATCCGACGGCCGCGTGCGATTCGGACGGCGTCGTCCAGGGACGTGGCGTACCGGGCGATCTCGTGCCCGAGGTCGACCGCCATCACCCCATCCAGGGTGACGTCGCGGTGGAAGCGGGTGTGCATCGCCACCGTCAGGCCCGCCTCGTTGAAGGCCGTCACCCCCGGTGCGTCAGCGCCGCGCATGGTGACGAACCCGTACCGGAGCCCCTCATCGGGGTTGCAGAACACGATCGTCGGCCACCTGTCCCACACGCCGATGCCCGGAAAGTCGAAGTTGCGGGCATGCAGCAGGCGTCCATCGGCGGACGCATCGCCCCACACCGCGAGGCTGGAGCAAGCGGGTGGAAGCGCGGAGGCGGCACGCTGCGCGAAGGAGACGAAGCCCCAGCGGGTCACGGTGCCCACCACGTTCTGGAAGGCGTCCATCACCCCGAGGTAGCGGGCGCTGGAGGCCGGGAGTTCCAACGCCGCGTAGAACGCCTGGGTCCTCGCCAGGTACGGAGCCGGCCGAGCCTGCTCCAGCCGCCCCAGCGCAATGCCCACCAGGGGGTGGATCAGGTGCGAGAGCATGCGGTCGGACGAGCGCTTGTACCGGGCGAGCATCAGGCGTTCCGGCAGGCTCTGGTACGCCTCCAGGGCACGCTGCCCGCCCCCATGCGCTCGGAGCAGGTGACCGTGCTGGGAGCCCATCTCTTCCTGGGTACCGTGGAGGTGCAGGACCAACAGTGGGTTCATGGGGTCTCCTCAGACGCCGTCAAGGCGAAGCGGCGCGATGACCGCGGTGTGGACGAAGTCGTAGATGCTCGAGGTGTCCGCTCCCCGAAGGACGCCGTGCACCATCGCCCCGTCGAGCACCACGAACAGGAAGTCGACGAGCGTCTCCGGGTCGCACGGCGCGATCATCCCCCCCTCCACACCCGCCGCCACCGACGCGATGAGCATCAGTCGAAGAGGCTCCATGTCCGCGACGGCGATCCGCCGGTAGCGGGCCCGGGAAGCCGCGTCGCCGGCTCCCAGGAACTGCACCAGGAGCAGCAGGAAGTCCTCGAGCCCGCGCTGCTCGAAGAACTCGGCATCGGCGCGGATGAGCCCCTCCAGCAAGTCGAGGGGGTGGTCGATGCCGCGGATGCGCTCGACGATGAACGCGGCCTCGTCGGTACGGATCTGCTGCATCGAGTACTCGAAGATCTCGCCGAGGTCGGAGAAGTACCAGTACAGCGTCGGCCGCTTCATTCCGAGGGCGGACGCGATGTGGGACATGGTGGTCTGATGGATACCGTGCTCCCGAAGGACCTTCAGGGCTCCCTCGGCGATCTCGCGGCGCTTCGCCTCGTCCGGCGTGCGGGGCATGGATGGACCTCTATGACTCGACACCCTGTCAGGTTATCATAACTCGACAGAGTGTCAAGTAATGCGTCCCTGCTCGGGACTCGGCAAAGAAAACAACACCCTTTTCTGTCCTTCCGCACCCTGCCGGGATAAACCCAGCCGTGCTTCCGGTGCAGGTTTCGCTGACCGGTGTGTGTTCGAGGTCAGGAATCTTGTGAGGAGCTTGCGGCCATTCGGGTCGCACCAAAGTAGCGGGATAAGCCGCAATAGCAGGGCGGGCTGGCACTCGAGGCCGTCGTCCAGAGAGAGAGAGAGATGCCGAAGAAGTTGTTTGTTGGTGGCCTGAGTTGGAATACCTCGGATGAGGGGCTCTTGGAGGCGTTCGCGAAGTTCGGCGACGTCACCGAGGCGAAGGTCATTACTGATCGTGAGAGCGGACGCTCCCGTGGCTTTGGTTTCGTGAGCTTCACGGAGACCTCCGAGGCCGACGCAGCGATGGCCGAGATGGACGGAAGCACCCTCGATGGGCGGAGTATCCGCGTCAACGAGGCAAACGACCGCCCACGCCGCGACCGGGGTGGCGACCGCGGTGGCTACGGTGGTGGTGGTGGCGGTGGCCGCGGTGGCGGTTACGGCGGTGGCGGCGGCGGTGGCCGCGGCGGACGCTGGTAGTTTTCACCTACAGAACTTGAACAAGCGAGGGCGACGCCACCACAGGCGCCGCCCTCACCATTTTGGCGTCCCGGACGGGACGCGTGCTACGGGATACCGGCAATCCTTCGGAGAGGCCTGTGTCCCTGTTCACCACCATCAAGACCGCCCTCGGTCTGATCCCGCCCCTGGCGCCGAAGCATCCCGAGCCGTTCCAACTCTCGGCGAACGCCCGGAAACGGATCGACCAGTTCGCGCCCGGTCGTGCGCTACATGTGGCCACGGTCCCGGCGGCTGGAGGGTACACGGTGCGCGCCTGGGAGGGGAGCGACGGCATGCTCGAGGAGGGCGTTGCTCCGGTCGTGATCTCCGAAGAGGACCACGAGCGCCTCGCAGGCACGACCCTGGACTGGGATGGCGAGCGGTGGACCACCCGAGCGCGCCTCGCGATCCAGGCCACGGAAACGCCGAACCCCAACGGTCGCAAGTACGAGACAGACCGGTACCTGGCACTGGGCCGGCCCCAGGGCTTCTCGAAGGGCGACGAGACAGCCCCACCCCTGGCCCAGCGGATCCTGGGCATCGAGGGCATCCAAAACGTGCTCGTCTACGCCCATACCCTCACCGTGGAGCGTGAGACCGAGGCATCCTGGGCTGCAACGGATCGGGAAGTGGAGGCTCAGCTTCGCGAGTACTTCCTCCTCTGCGGCCAGGCGCTCCCCGATCCAGGCACCGCCGAGCCGGGCACCGATCTGGAGGGGGATGTCCTGCGCGTGTTGCAGGAGCACGCCTTGCCCTACATCCGCTCTCACGGTGGGAACCTCGAGCTGGTGGACATTCGGGAAGGGGTGGTGCGCCTACACCTGGAGGGCGCTTGCGGGAGCTGCCCGGCGAGCCAGATCACCCTCAAGGTCGGGGTGGAACGAGCGCTGCTGGAAGCCCTTCCGGGTCGCGTCGTGCGCGTCGAGGCAGTCTGAACCGATGGAGACCGGTCTGCCCACCACCCTGGAATGGCTCCAAGGGCGGGTTCGCCTCGGCGACCCCGTGACGTTGCCGTGACGGGACCGCGTTATAGGCCACAGTCTCGCTCGGGGTCCGATCATTTGAATGGCTCCCCCCATGGCTCGTATCGGGTCGAGCACGCACAGGTGCAGTCTGGCCGGCAGGCCCTGCTCGACGCCCTGCAGCGGCTCGATCAGCCCGTGTTCGTCGTGGAGACGGAGGACGGGCCCGCCGTCGCCGCCGGCGGCCAGGCGGTGCTCGGGGCCACACCTCCCCCTGCAGGCGCTCTTCCCCTGCTCGCATACGTCCCGCCGCTGACCCCCGACCGGCTGGGTGACCCGACCTTCCAGGACACCTACGGGGTGCGCGTGAACTACCTCGCGGGCGCCATGGCCAATGGGATCGGCTCGGCCGAGATCGTCGTGGAGATGGCCAAGGCCGGGATGATGGGCTTCTTCGGGGCCGCCGGGCTCCCGTTGGAGCACGTCACGCTGGCCATCGACCGCGTCCAGGAGGAGGTCGGCGACCTGCCCTACGGGTTCAACCTCATCCACAATCCCCAGGAGCCCCAACAAGAGTGGCGCACGGTCGACCTCTACCTCGAGCGGGGCGTGCGAACGGTGTCCGCATCCGCCTACCTCGGCCTGACCCCCATGGTGGCGGCCTACCGCCTCCACGGTATCCACACCCGTGCGGATGGGCGGGTCATGGCGCCGAACCGGCTCCTCGCCAAGGTGAGCCGCGAGGAGGTCGCGACCCACTTCCTGAATCCCGCCCCGGAACTCCTCCTGCGCGCCCTGGTGGAGCAGGGACGCCTCACCGCGCGCGAGGCGAAGCTGGCGGCCCACGTGCCGATGGCGGACGACCTCACCGCCGAAGCCGACTCCGGAGGGCACACCGACAACCGGTCCCTGCCGGTGCTCCTACCCCTGCTGTGCGACCTTCGGGACCGCATCTGCGAGGAGCGCAACTACGAACGCCCGGTGCGGGTCGGTGCCGCCGGCGGCCTGGCCACCCCGGCATCCATCGCCAGCGCCTTCGCCCTGGGTGCGGCCTACGTGCTCACCGGCACCGTGAACCAGGCCTGCGTGGAGGCGGGCACCTCCCCCATGGTGAAGGAGATGCTCGCGGAGGCGTCCAGCGCGGATGTAGGCATGGCGCCTGCATCGGACATGTTCGAGGCCGGGGTCCGGGTCCAGGTACTCAAGCGGGGCACCCTGTTCGCCATGCGGGGGGAGAAGCTGTACCACCTGTACCGAACGTACGGCTCCCTCGAGGCGCTGCCCGACGAGGAACGCTCCTGGCTGGAGACGCAGGTGCTCCGCCGCTCGGTGGAAGAGGTGTGGCGCGAATGCGAAGCCTTCTTCGCGGAGCGGGACCCACGCCAGATCGAGCGCGCCACAACCGACCCCAGCCACAAGATGGCACTGGTGTTCCGATGGTACTTGGGCCTGTCCTCGCGCTGGGCCATCGCAGGCGATCCGGACCGGCGTACCGACGCCCAGATCTGGTGCGGACCCGCCATCGGCGCCTTCAACGCCTGGACACGCGGCACCTGGATGGCCGATCCGGCAGCACGCCGCGTGGTCCCCGTCGCGGCCAACCTCATGGCGGGCGCCGCCGCCATCACCCGGGCCCGCTGGCTACTGCAGCAGGGGGTGAGCCCGGGCCCCGAAGCCGAAAGGTGGATCCCCCGTCCCGTGAGCTGAGGAGCTGATGTCCGTGCATCCCAAGGAACCCATCGCGATCGTCGGCATGGCCTGCCTGTTCCCCAAGTCGCCCGACCTGGCGACCTACTGGAAGAACATCCTGGCCGCGCGGGACTGCACGGACGAGGTGCCCCCCGACCACTCCTGGCGACCGGATGAGCACTACGCGCCCGATCCGGGGGCACGGGACAAGACCTATGGGCGACGAGGTGGATTCCTGGACAAGGTGCCCTTCGACCCGATGGTCTTCGGCATCACCCCCAACGCGCTGGACGCCATCGACACCTCCCAGTTGCTCTCCCTCATCTTGGCGCGCGAGTGTCTGAAAGACGCCGGAATCGACCCGGACTCCGGGGACTGGGACCGCGATCGGGTCGGGGTGGTCCTGGGCGTCACCGGAACCCAGGAGCTCACCATCACCCTGGGCTCGCGCCTGCATGGCCCCACCTGGAAGAAGGCCATGCTCCGCTGCGGCATCGACGACGCCCTGGCGGACGTGGTGGTGGACGACATCTCCAACCACTTCCCCGAGTGGCAGGAGCAGTCCTTCCCCGGGCTCCTGGGCAACGTAGTCGCGGGCCGGATCGCCAACCGCCTCGACCTGGGCGGCACCAACTGCGTGGTGGACGCGGCCTGCGCCAGCTCCCTGGCCGCACTCCAGTTGGCCACGGCCGACCTGCAGGCGGGCCGCGCCGATCTGGTGCTCTCGGGCGGTGTCGACACCCTGAACGACATCTTCATGTACATGTGCTTCAGCAAGACGCCCGCCCTGTCTCCGACCGGGGAGGCACGGCCCTTCGACGCCGATGCGGACGGCACCCTCATCAGCGAGGGGTTGGGGGTTCTGGCGTTGAAGCGTCTCTCGGACGCCGAGCGCGACGGAGACCGGGTGTACGCCGTGATCAAGGGGATCGGCGCTTCCTCGGACGGGCGGGGTAAGAGCATCTATGCCCCCGCCCCACGGGGCCAGGTGAAGGCCATCGAGCGCGCCTACGAGGCGGCTGGGGTACCCCTGGAGACGGTCGAGCTGATCGAGGCCCACGGCACCGGAACCCGCGCTGGGGACGTGGCCGAGATCGCTGGTCTGAAGGAGGTCTTCTCCAAGTCGGACCGCAAGGGCCGGTGGGTCGCCCTCGGGTCGGTGAAGTCCCAGATCGGGCACAGCAAGTCCGCCGCGGGGGTGGCCGGGCTGGTGAAGGCCGCAATGGCACTGCACCAGCGCGCCCTGCCCCCCACTGCCAGGGTGACCACGCCGAACCCGAAGATGGACTTGGAGCGCTCGCCTCTGTACCTGAACCCGGTGGCACGGCCCTGGATCCGGGCGAAGGACCACCCGCGTCGCGCCGGGGTGAGCTCCTTCGGGTTCGGCGGCTCGAACTTCCACTGCGTGCTGGAAGAGCACGGCGATCCGGATGCGGCACCCCCGCTGCACGCGGCGGAAGCCGAGCTGGTGCTGATTGGCGCTCCCGACGCCGCCACCCTGG
>JAFDJI010000655.1 GCA_019307545.1 Deltaproteobacteria bacterium
GAGCAGTGTGCCCTGATGACCGGGTACGCCGTCGAGGATCTGTGCGCGCCGGACTTCGACTTCATGGTCCTGATCGCACCCGAGTCGAGCGAGACGGTGCGAAGCGCATTCGCCCGCCACATGGCCGGGGAGGAGCTGGGCGCCTACAGCTACCGCCTCCTCACCCGGAGCGGGGAGCGCATCGAGGTGGAGAACAACACCCGCCTGATCACCTTCCGCGGTCAGCCAGCCATCCTCGGCGTGGTGACCGACGTCTCGGAGTACAAGCGCACCGAGCGCGCCTTGCGGGAGAGCGAGCAACGGTACCGGCTGCTGGTGGAGACCTGTCCCGATGGGATCACCCTCACCGATCTCGAGGGCAACCTGGTGATGACCAACCAGCAGGCTGCCGCCATCCACGGCTTCCATTCGGCCGAGGAGCTGCTCCAGGCCGGAGCGGACGCCTTCGAGCTCATCGCCCCCGAGGACCGGGTACGGGCGCTGGAGAACGCCAGAAAGACACTGGAGACCGGGAGCGTCAGCCGGGTGGAGTACTCCCTGCTCAGAAAGGATGGCGATCGGATCCCGGTGGAGCTGAGCGCCTCGTTGATCACCGACCCGGACGGCCACCCGGAAGCCTTCATCGGGGTTGTGCGCGACATCACGGAACGAAAGGAGGCGGATGCGGAGCGGGAGCGGCTTCGCGCCCAGGTGCAGCACACGCAGAAGCTGGAGAGCCTCGGGGTGCTCGCCGGTGGGATCGCCCACGACTTCAACAACCTGCTCGTGGCCGTTCTCGGGAATGCGAGCCTGGTCCTGCACCAACTTCCCGAAGACGCGGAAATCCGGGACCCCATCGTGCAGATCGAGGCCGCGGCCCACCGAGCCCGAGACCTGACGCGGCAACTGCTGGCCTACTCGGGCAGGAGCCAACTCACCGTGGAACCGGTGGACCTCAACGTGCTGGTCGAGGAGATGAGCAGCCTGCTGCGGGTGTCCATCTCCAAGAAGGTCAAGATGGTCATGGAGTACGAATCGGGCCTGCCCTGGGTGGAGGCCGACGCCACCCAACTCCGGCAGGTGGTGATGAACCTCATCACCAACGCCTCCGAGGCCATCGGAGAAGGGACTGGAACGGTCACCCTACAGACCAGGCTCGTGGACGCCACGATCATCGAACCCGACAGCACCTACGCGGAGGAAGACCTGCCGCCCGGCGCCCTGGTCTGCCTGACGGTCTCCGACACCGGTTGCGGGATGGACGAGGAGGTCCTTTGCCGGTTGTTCGATCCGTTCTTCACGACCAAGTTCACCGGCAGGGGGCTCGGCATGTCCGCGGTGTTGGGCATCGTGCGCGGACATCACGGCGCCATCGAGGTCAGGAGCACCCTTGGCGAGGGCACCCAGGTCCGGGTGGTACTGCCGCCGATGGAGGCCCCGGTCAAGGCCGAGGCTTCGGAGACCGGAGGGGTCGCCAGGCAAGCCCCCAGTACCATCCTGGTCGTGGATGACGAGCAGACCGTTCGCGAGGTGGCTGCGTCCATTCTCCGGAGCTTTGGATACGAGGTGTGGACGGCGAGCGATGGGCGCGAGGGCGTGGAGCTGTTTGCACGCGACCCCGATCGGGTGGGCGCGGTGCTCCTGGATGCCACGATGCCATCCATGGACGGCGCGGAGGCATGCCAGCGGCTCCGCGAGATCCGCCCGAGGGTGCCGATCGTGCTCAGCAGCGGCTTCACCGAGCAGGAGATGGTGAAGCGGATTCGGCCGGGCGACGTGGATGCGTTCATCCAGAAGCCCTACGGTCTCGACGAACTCATGGCGGTGATCCTGGAGGTCCTAGCGGGCTAAGTCAGCATTCAGCATTCAGCATTCAGCATTCAGCATTCAGCCATCCCCCGCCTCCTACCTGGCTGATAGCTGATGGCTGATGGCTGAAAGCTCGCAGCCCGTGAGGGATGCGGGATAGGCCCAAGGTGCTCGGGCTGCTACTCCTGGGGTCCTGGTGGCGCCCCTGCCAGACCGAGGCTCACGGCGAGCTTGCCCGTGGTGGTGGAGGCCGCCTCCACCCATCCGGCCTTGGTATCCAGGTATGCCTGCTTGTTTCGGCGGAGGTGACGGATCCGCGACTCCAGGACCTTGCGCCGACGCTCGATCGAGGGATCTTCCGCCTCTCCGAGCCGCGAGTACTGCTCTTCCACGACCGCGCTGAGCTTGAGGGCCGCCTCCTCTTTCTCCTCCTCGGTGCGGGCCTGCTGGTAGGCCTCCAGGTGCACATCAAGCACCTGGCGGTTGCCACCTACCTCCGAAAGCTCCTCGATGACCCCCTTGGAGTCGTCCAGGGTGGTGGCGAGCTGATGCCAGGATGACTGGGCAGACCGCTCCGCTGTCGAGACGTGCGACGCACCTCGGTAGCTGGCCACCGTCGCGATCGCGAGCACGGCCAGGGTGGGCCAGATCAGGTACTGGACTGGGGTGGTCATGAACTGGAGGATCCCGGAGAGCACCTGGGTCAGGAACTCCCAGGTCTCCTTCAAGACCCAGGCCGCGCCCCCGAGCGTGTCCTCACGTCGCGCAACCGCCCCAAGCTCCTCCTTTTCCTCCTGTGCCTCCTCGGCTTCCCGTCGCTGTTCCCAGGTGAGCTCGCCGTCTCGTAGCCCGATGTCCAGAAACGAAGCGCGTGACCTCGGCTTCTCCTCGTACAGCGCCGCGAAGTCGACCGGATCTTCCTTGGCGGCGACCCGGCGTTCCTGCTGGGGCACCCAGGGGAGCTTGCCGAGCTTCTTCTTCTCTCGCTTCCGCTTGACTCGCTCGAGCGGCTGGGTGGGCTCGTCATCGATGTCAATGGTCGACTCTTGCGGGGGCTCCGGCAGGAGGGTGCCCTGCACGAACTCCTTCGGGAGGAGGGTCTCGCCGGGGAGGGGCGTGGCGTCGCTCAGCCGGGGCGTCTTCTCCGCACGTCTGGCGTCAGCGAGTGCCTGTTCTCTCTAGCTGGGGGGCGGGGGCCGACTGGCTTGCCGGTCCACCAGGGGGGCGGTGTCGGGCGGATCGGGAGTGAGGGCCTCCCGGGCGT
>JAFDJI010000656.1 GCA_019307545.1 Deltaproteobacteria bacterium
CAACGCAGTGAGCCCCTACGTTTCGCGCGGCGCCAGCACCAGGGTGGGGCACCGCTCTCCGAGCTCGTAGGGCGGCACCTCGCACCCCAACTCCTCGAAGCGTTCCTCCGCCACCCCACGCAGCTCCGCGAGGGTGGGGAAGCAGAGCACCGTGTCCTGGTCGCGATAGGCCTCGATGGTGGTGATCTGCGCCAGGGGCCAGCCCAGGCGCGACGCGAGGTCCTCGGGGCGGGGGCCGTCGGCCAGCCAGGACTTCCATACGTCGCCCGTCACGACGCCGGCTTCGGAGCTGGGTTGCACCGCCATGAGCAGCCGGAGCTTGAACGCGTGGAAGTTGCCGATCTCGCCGTTCATCACCGCGCGGTACACGTCCGCTGGCTGCTCGGGGGCCTCTGGGCGCACGAAGGCCCGGAAGGCGAGGCGACCTGACGGCCGCAGGGTCTCGTGCGCGACGCGCATCAGGGTTTGATGCTGCTCGGGGTGGCTCAGCACATTGAAGCAGCCATCGCCGATGACCAGGTCACGGGAGTCGGCGGGGAGCGACATCTCCATCCAGTCCGCCAGCAGCGTGCCTTCGCCGGGTCCGGGATACCCCGGCCACACCTTTTGGATCATCTCTGCCGAGCGGTCCACCGCAAGCAGATCGGTGCCTTCGGGCCAGCTGAGCTTAGCCATCTCCGGGGTGACACCCAGGACCAGCACCGAGGGCACCCCTTGCTCCGCGACCCACGCCTGGACGATGCGCTCGAGGCACCGGGTGTCGGGTGCGCTGGGGCGCAGGGGCGGACCCACCCGCTCCCACTGGACGGCTTGGTGGCGCCAGACATCCGAGGGGAGCGGTTTCGAGCGATCGGCCAGGGGACACCTCCACGCGGGCCGAAGCCCAGCGCGAGCCTCGTACTTCACCCGGTATCCGCGGACCACCCCCCGCGGGTTCCTGATAGGATTCGCCGTGCCCGACCACCACGTCCTCACCGCCGACTTCCTGCCGCAGTCCGATCTGCCGGGTCTGGCGTTCCCGTCGTTCCCGAGCGGCCAGCGTGCGCTCATGCTCGCCTTGCTCGCGCAGCTGGCCGAGACCCAATGGTGGTCGCCCGAGCGTCTCCGGGAACACCAACTCGCCCAACTCGCGGTGCTCGTCCGGCACGCCGCCAGGACGACGCGATACGGACGCCAGGCTTTTCCGGATCTGGCCAAGGGCTCCCTGACCTGGAAGCGATGGTCATCGCTGCCGCTCCTCTCGCGCCGCCAGGTCCAGTCCAAGCGTCGGGCCCTGATCAGCGATGCCACCCCAAAGGAGCACGGGACCGGGGGGTCGGCGCAGACATCGGGTTCCACGGGTACGCCGGTGGTCGTCGAACGTACCGAGATCCCCCTCATCGTGTGGCAGGTGCTGACCGCCCGCGATCACCTCTGGGCTCGCCGGGACACCACCCTGCCGCTCGCGGTCATCCGGCACGCCCCGGGGGCGGAGTTTCCCAAGGGCCAACGCACCCCCTCATGGGGGCCCGCGGCGAAGCTCATCGGCCCGCCGGGGCCCTGTGATGTGTTGCACGTGGGGGCGACGACCGAGCAGCAACTCGACTGGCTGCTTCAACGCCGATTCGGGTACCTGCTGCTCTACCCCTCGGGTCTGCGCGACCTGCTCAAGGCAGCCAGGCGCCGGGCGGTGCGCTTCCCGGATCTGCGCGCGGTGAGGACCTTCGGCGAGGTGGTGTCCCCGGAGCTGCGCGAGCAGGTGCAGGCGCAGTGGGGGGTGCCGCTCGAGGACATGTACTCCACCCAGGAGCTGGGCTACATCGCGCTCCAGTGCCCCGAGCACCCGCACTACCACGTGTTATCCGAGTCGGTCCTGGTGGAGATCCTGCGCGACGACGGGACCCCGTGCGAGGTCGGAGAGGTGGGCCGGGTGGTCCTGACCGGGCTGCACAACTTCAAGATGCCGTTGTTACGCTACGACATCGGTGATTTTGGGGTGTTCGGTCCACCGTGCGCATGTGGGCGGGGTCTTCCGGTGATCGAGCGGATCCTCGGTCGGGTGCACGAGACGTTCGTGACCGCCGAGGGGGACCGGATCTGGCTCACGGTGGGGATACACCGGCTGCCCGACCTCGCGCCGATCGTGCAGCACCAGTTGGTGCAGCAGGAGGCTGGTCAGCTGGAGCTGCGGCTCGTCCCCGAACGCACCCCGACCCCCGCCGAGGAAGAGGCCGTCCGCCAGCACATGCTGGAGAACCTGCCCGCAAAAACCCGGTTCAGCCTCACCTGGGTGGACGAGATCCCGCGTTCTGCCAGCGGAAAGTCCTTCGACTTCCTCTCCTTGATAGGGTGAGCGCTTCCCGGAGGGACCATGCACCAGATCGACCTGCTGATCGGCAACGCACCTGCCCCGGCCGAAGGTAGCCGGACCTTCGACCGCATGGACCCGCTCACCGGCGAAGTAGCGACCCGTGCCGCTGCCGCCAGCGTCGCCGACGCGCGGGCAGCGGTGGATGCCGCGGCGGCGGCCTTCCCAGCGTGGGCGGCGCTCGGCCCCGGCGCCCGGCGTGCCATGCTGCTCGCCGCCGTCGCCGCGCTGGAGTCCAAGGCCAACGACTTCGCCCGGATCATGATGGCGGAGACAGGCTGCACCGGCCACTGGGGTCACTTCAACGTCGCCCTCGCGGCCAACATGCTGCGCGAGGCCGCGGCCTCGACCACCCGAATCACCGGCGACGTGATCCCGACCGAGGTGCCCGACAACCTGGCGTTGGCCGTGCGTCAGCCCCGGGGCGTCTGCCTGGGCATTGCCCCCTGGAACGCGCCGGTGGTCCTCGGGGTCCGCGCACTGGCCATGCCCCTGGCGTGCGGCAACACCGTGGTCCTCAAGGCCTCGGACATCTGCCCCGCGACCCACCGCCTGATCGGGGCCTGCCTGGCGGAGTCCGGCCTCCCGGAGGGCGTGGTGAACGTGGTCACCGTGGCACCCGACGACGCGCCGGAGGTCGTGGAGGCGATGATCGCCCACCGGGCCGTGAAGCACGTCAACTTCACCGGGTCCACCCAGGTGGG
>JAFDJI010000118.1 GCA_019307545.1 Deltaproteobacteria bacterium
CCCAGAGCGTAGGTGACGAGCTTGCCGGCGGTGGAGAGCACCCACGCCTTTTCGGGCGCGATCCCGACCACCAGCGCCTCTCCCTCCACCGAGCGACTCCACAGGACCCGTTCCTGGACCCGGTCGTACACCTTGACGTGGTTGTCCCGCCCCACGAACGCCACGTGGGGGTCGGCGATGGCTGGGCGAACCGAGAGGTCGGCGTCCAGCTGGTGCAGTGACCACCCCTCCTCGACCCGCGTCGGGCCGACCACCAGCAGCTGGCCCGAAACCGTCCAAAGCAGCGCCTGATCGCCCTGCACCGCTGGCGGGAGGACGGAGAGAGACTCCGGCACGTCCAACTCCCAGCCCTGGGCGGGGTCGTTCACCTTCAGCCCGTACAGCCGGCTCGCGGAAGAGACCAACACGACGTCGCGCACCTCGGCCGGCGACCCGAGCGGGAATCCGGTCGGAGGCTCGAAGGCCCATGCCACCCGGGGATCGGGGGGCCGGGCATTGGCCGGCACCAGGTAGGGCGTGAGGTCCGAGGGACGGATCTCTCCGCTCGTCACCGGCGCCTTGGGGTTCCCGTTCTCGTCCCAGAAGTATCGATGGGGTCCGGGAACACCGCGGTCGTACGAGATGCGGAGCCGTGGCTGCCCGCTCGGGTACCACTCCTCCCACAGCCCGTCGCGCTCGCCCTCCACGTAGATCCCCCGCACCAGCGGCCGACCGTCTTCGCTCCACTCGGTCCACGCGCCGTCACGAATGCCCAGGTCGAAATTCCGCTCCCACTTGCGATGCCCGTTCTCGTACCAGGCGGTCCACACCCCGTCGTGGCGCCCCTCCACGTTGCCGCCCTTCACCGCGAGCTGCCCGTTCTCGTACCAGGAGCGCTCCACGCCGTGCTTCCGATCCCGGTCGTAGGTCACTTCCGAGAGGAGCTGTCCCCCCTCGGACCATTGCTTCCAGGTGCCGACCTTCTGGTTGTCGTCGAACAGGTGCAACTCGATCATCGCCCCGTCGGGGCCGTAGGTCACCCAGGAGCCGGTGCGCTCGCCAAACTCGTAGCCCCCCTCCTCCACCAGATTGCCACCCACGTACCGCCAGTAGGGGCCGTGGGTGATCCCACCCTCCGAACGGCACACCTTCTCGGTTTCCGTGGCGCTCACCGGTATCTCGACCAGGCGTGTCCCCGCGGGGCAGAGATTGCAGGCGACGACGGCCGGTACCGCCAGCAGCAGTGCGAGGCGAGTCAACGACCCTCCAACACCACGAGCGTACCATCCATGGGGCGCCCTGCAACGCGCTTCCCCGGCGGTCGTACCGCCTGCACGGTCACACTGCAGCCCGAAAATTTCCGGGTGCAAAGCACCGCGACGGCCGCTAACTCGTGGTGATGTCCAAGCGATCCCCCCAACCCGAGACGGCTGCCTCCCTGGACCGGCACGCCCGTTGGTATCTGGAGCGGTACACCACCGCCCGGGGGCACCTGCGCCGACTGCTCCTGCGGAGGGTGAACAAATCCATATTCCTGTTCGGCGGCGACCGGGACGAGGCTGCGGAGTGGGTGGACGCCGTGCTCGACCGGCTCGAGCGCCGGGGTACCCTCGATGATCTGCGCTTCGCCACCGACCGCGCACGCTCCCTGCACCTCCGCGGCACCTCCACCAGGCAGATACGGGCCAAGCTCGCCGAAAAGGGTGTCCGGCCGCCCATCATGGACGAGGCACTCGCCGCTTTGGATGCCAGCCAGGGCGACCCCGACCTGCGCGCCGCGTGCGCGTACGTGCGCAAGCGTCGCCTCGGGCCCTTCCGTGATGACCCTTCCGCCCACCGCGAGCGCGACCTGGCACGGCTGGCGCGAGCGGGCTTCCCCTACGCCGTCGCGAGCAAGGTGCTCGCGCTGCACGACCCTGCCGAGGTGGAGGCAATCGAGCGGGGGATCGACGACCTGTTCGGGGCCCCCCACTAGGCCTTCTTCTCCAGCGCCTCCGTCAACCCCGGGACATGCTCCCCACCCACCGGCACCTCGAGGCTCGACCCCTCCAGGTCATCGCCCAGCGGCTGGTAGGTGCCCCCGAGGCAACGGGCGAGGAACGCCTCGGAGACCCCGAAGAATGCGAGGTTGTTTTCCGGACGTGCGAACCCATGCCCCTCGTCGGGGAAGAGCACATAGGTGACGCGCAGGCCGTTGTCCTGCATGGCGCTGACGATCTGGTCCGACTCCGCCTGCTTCACCCGGGGGTCGTTCGCACCCTGGCCGATGAGTAGCGGTCGCGCGATGGCGTGGGCGCGATGGAGTGGAGAGCGTTCCCGGAGCAGGGCACGCCCCGCCTCGGTGCCCGGGTCTCCCACCCGCTTGGTGAAGGTCTCCACCACCGGCTTCCAGTAGGGCGGGATGGTGGCCAGGAGGGTCTCCAGATTGGAGGGCCCCACGATGTCCACCCCGCAGGCGAAACGCTCCGGAGTGAAGGTCAGGCCAACCAGGGTGGCGTAGCCGCCGTAGCTGCCGCCCATGATGGCGATGCGGTCCGGCTGGGCGACCCCCTCGTCGATGGCCCACTGCACGGCGTCGAGCAGGTCTTCGTGCATCCGGCGGCCCCATTCGTGGTCCGCGCCGTTGAGGAAGGCCTTGCCGAACCCCGTCGACCCTCGGAAGTTCACGCTCAGCACCGCGTATCCGCGGTTGGCGAGCCACTGGTGGAACACGTTGTATCCGAACTCGTCTCGCGCCCAGGGCCCACCGTGGACCACCAAGACCATGGGAAGCGGCGTGGCCGGCCGCCCGGTCGCCTCCGGGTCGGCGAGGCGCGGAAGGGAGAGGTAGGAGACCAGGTCGAGCCCGTCGCGCGCCCGGATGATGGCCGGGTGCATACGGGTCAGCGGCGCACCCTCCAACTCGGGTCGGGTGGTGAACAGCTTGCGGGCGATGCCGGTGGTGCGGTCGTAGTGGTAGTAGGTGGCGGGGCCGTCATCGGGGGTGAAGACCACCACCCACTGGTCGTCACGCTTGTTGCGACTCACCACGTCCAGGTCCCCTCGGGCCACCGCGCGCAAGCGCTCCAGGTCTGCGGCCACCGCGGGGTCGAGGACGTGCCAGTGGATACGCTCGTAGTTCTCCGACCACGCCTCCACCTTGCGGGTGGTGGGATGTACAAGCACCCCGGCCACGTCCGCGTGGTCGCTCTCGCCGACGACCGTTCTCTCGCCGGTCTCCAGGTTCATGCTCACCAGCGCCGCGGTGTCGCGCTTCCGGCTGTCCTTGATCCACGCCAGGTTCCGCCGCGCGTCGACCATCACCGGACCCGAGGTCAGCGCATCATCCCTCCCCCACGAGAACATGGGCTTCCACTCGCCCTCCTTGCGCTCGAACAGCTGGAAACCGCCCTCGGGGGTGGACTCCGCGGCCAGGCGCAGCGCCAGGGTCCGGTCGGCCACGTAGTAGACGAACCGGTCGTTCTGCTCCACCAGGCGGGACTCGCCCGTCACCACGTCGACCCGGTACACGTCGTGCCACTGCGGATCCCGGTTGTTGAGCCCGATCAGCACCTCGTTCGGGAAGTCCCAGCTCCCCTGGACGAACCGCCCCTGCACCCCCTCGAAGGGGGTGAGGTCGAGCACCGTGTCGGTGGCCAGGTCCACGCTGTACAGGCGCCAGTTCTCGTCCCCATCCTTGTCCTGCATATACAGGACGTGGGTGCTGTTCGCGACCCATCCGTGGAAACGGATCCCTCGGCCGGTATCCCGGGTGATCGGCCTCGCGGCGTCTACATCGTCGACCGGACATACCCACACATTCAGCACCCCATCCAGGGGCGCGAGGAAGCTCAGCCGGGTCCCATCGGGACTGATCTCCGCAGCGGCGCGGGTGGGATTGCCGAACAGGTGGACGCGGGGGATCAGGTCCTCTGGCATCGGTACTCCTCTACAGGGCATTCGAGGGGTATCCGGTTTGTTGCCCCTCGTGGAACGCGATCCGGGGGGGTCACTCCACCCGCGACAACAGCCCGCTGCCACTCCAATCCAGGCTCACGGTGTCGAGGACGGTGGTGAGCACGACCTGGTCCATGCCCACCCAGGACGCCGCACCCGACCCGGTGGCACTCCAGCCGTTGGTGGACTGGAACAGGACCTCCCCTACCCACTCCTGCCCGCTCACCCCGTTGTCTATCGGGGTCAGGGTGAGGACCTCGCCGAGCAGAAGCATCGCATCGGCGTCCTCCTGGTCCGGCTCGCAGCGCACCGAGAACGAGAGGGTGCCGGGGTTGCGCGCGAACTCGGTCGGGCAGTCGAGCAGGAAGGGGACGTCCTCCCCCTCGTAGACTGCGGTGGTCGACACCGCGTGGTCGCCGGCGAAGTCTCCTCGCCCGTCGACCCACCCGTCGCAGTCGTTGTCCCGCCCGTCCCAGCTCTCGGTGTTTCCCGGGTAGGCGTCGGGATCGTAGTCGTCGCAGTCCTCGTCGGCGGCTACCCCGTCCTCGTCCACGTCCACCTCGCTCTCGTGGGTGTCGGTGTCCTGGGCGCCGCTGTCATCCGGGTCGGGCGAGGGGCACCCGAGGACAACCAGCACCAACATCGATGGGAGGAGATGGCGCACGCCCCGATTCTGGCACGCCAATCGGTCAGCGCCCGTCAAAGCTCGTCAGCCCGATCCACCAGGCGCCTGAAGTTCCCGAAGAGCCTCAGGGCAAAGGGCTCGCTGTCGGTGCGGCCGCGGAAGGTCGCCTCCGGGTCGATGCCCAGGTCGGGGTGCGCGGTGGCCCGGTACGACACCACCTCCCACTCCTCTTCCGGAGTCATCTCCACGTGGAACTGAACGCCCCAGATCCGGCGACCCTCGACGTGGAGCCCATGCACCGGGCACGCGGCCGAGCGCGCCAGGACCTGCAGCCCGGGCACCGCCCGAACCTGATCCAGGTGGGACACGAAGGGGTGGAAACGCGCGGGGAAGCCCGAGAACAGGGGGTCCCCACCCGAGACCTCCACCTCGAGGTATCCGAACTCGGGGACGGGACGGGTGAACACCGCCTCGGCCCCGAACAGCGCCCGGGCGATGAGCTGATGCCCAAAGCAGATCCCGAGCACGGGGACGTCCCGCTCTGCGGCGTCGCGGATCAGGTCCTCCACCGCCGCCTGCCACCTCTCGGGGGTCCCCACCGAGGCCGCCGAGCCGGTGACCACCACCGCCGAGAAGGGCTTCGAATCCAGCGGCGTGCCGCCTTCGTCGGCCCGAACCACCTCCACCCCCGGTGCCAGGTACCGGCGGTAGTTGTCCATCCAGTCCTTCTCGCGGCGAACGTAGCAGTCGACAACCAGGATCGGTCGCATGGGCCGTCACTCCAGGCGGAGCCCGGGGTCGCGGGCTATTGCCCCCGGGACGACATTCCCTTTACCTCTCCTGGCGAGGATCCGAAATGTCTCGACCACTGCTGCTGATGGCGCATGGTGCTGGCCTCGGCTCCGCTTCTGCGTGGATGACCCGTTGGGCGGGCTACCTGGCTCAGCTGGGCGTGGTGGTGCCCTTCGACTACCCGTACATGCGGTCGGGAAAGAAGCGCCCCGATCGCCACCCGGTCCTTCTACAGGCCCACGCCGAGGCTCTCGCGCACGCGGTGGAGACCCACCGAGACCACCCGGTGGTGCTGATCGGCAAGTCCATGGGCTCGCGGATCGGCTGTCACCTGACGAACGAGCCCGGCCTCGGAGACCCGGTCCGCGCGGTGGTTTGCCTGGGGTACCCGCTGGTGGGGTTCGGCAAGGTCCGCCGGGTTCGCGACGAGGTCCTCCTCGCCCTGCGCCAGCCCATCCTGTTCGTGCAAGGTACCCGCGACCGCCTCTGCCCACTCGACCTCCTGGAAGAGGTCCGATCCAGGATGACGGCGACGAACGAGCTGTTCATGGTGGAGGGCGGCGATCATTCCCTTCAGCTGCGCGTCAAAGATCGAAAAGCCCGCGGGATCACCCAGGAGGAGGCCGATCGAGCGGTGGTATCGGCTATTGGGCGGTTCCTCGCGCATCACGTACGCTGATCCTGGGACCACCCATCGTCTCGGACCTTGACCCCGGCGACCCACCGGATCATCCTGGATGGGGAATGTGTTCCCAGCGCGAACCCTCCCCCATGAGGTGCGGTTGCCCGGAAGGAAGACAAAATCCTGCAGCCGATGCGGTGGACCCATGGAGCTGCGCCACCTGAACGGAATGGAGGTCGAGGCGTGCATCCGGTGCGGAGCGGTGTTGCTCGACCGTGCTGACTTGGAAGAGCTCACCGCTGGCGCCGTGCTCAATGCGCCCACCGCCCGCGGCACCGACCCCGGACCCACACGTTTGCCCCCGAAGCGAAGAAGGACTGGACCCTGGGACATCACCCCCCATCCAGCCCCACCGCGTGTGCCCGATGCCCTCGCCCGTGCGGCCGCCGACATCGACGACACCGCTGAGGACGGCCCGATCGTGACCGGCAGCCATATCCACGATTCGGAGCCCCCGGTCCAGCGGCGGATGCTCCCTCCTTCGGCGCCTCCACCCATCGACATGAACAAGCTTCGCAGCCGCCACTTGACCGATGCCCAGACGTTCGATCTCGAGCCTGAGCCCCCCTCTTCCCCGAAGCCGCTCGAGCCCCCCCCACCGGCACCGCCGCTCGGTCTCACCCTCTCCCCGCCGACGGCCGCCCCACCGCCCACGCCGCTTGGTCTCACCCTCTCCCCGCCGACGGCCGCCCCACCGCCCACGCCGCTTGGTCTCACCCTCACGCCGCCGAAGCCCGCCCCACCGCCACCGTCGCTCGGTCGCACCATCACCCCGGCCGATGGCCGCGAGCCCACCGTCAGCCACCTTGCCGACGTCACCATCGACGACGAACCGCTCATCGGAGGCCTGCCCGATCTGCCCGAGGTGTCCGCCGAGCCACACCTCGACCTCGGCTACGCGGACCTCGACTCCACCGAGGAGGTCCCCCTCGAACCCACGGAGGTGGATGGCGCGCGGTGGAGTGAGGGAGACGACGACATCCTGGAGGAGTGGCAAGCACGACAGAGGCGCAAGCGGGTGTTTGCGGCGGTGATCCTGGGCGGAATGACGCTCATGACGCTCTTCGCGATCGTGGCGGTCCTCGTATGGAGCTGGGTCTCCCCGCGGGTGGGCGACGTCGGTGCCGACCAGCCCTCCCTGAGCCTCATCGAGCCGGGGGAGCCATCCGGGAAGATCGTGGCTGAGAAACCGGTGGAGAAGAAGCCGGTCGAGGACACCGAGCCAGCCGCCGATGCCGAGACGCCTGGCGGAGAACCCACCGGGGAAGCCGATGCCGCCGGAGAGGGCGACGCCGCAGCCCCGCCGGTCTACCCGGAGCCCGAAGCCACCCCACCGACCCCCAAAGCGGTCGCCGCCCCCGAGCCCATCTCCGCCCCTGAACCGGTCGCCGCCCCCGAACCAACGCCCACGCCCAAGCCCGTGGTCCGGGCTCGACCCAGTCGGGCCACCCTCATCGCCCAAGGATGGGCCGCGGTGGAGCAGGACCAGGAACGTGCCACCCAGTCCTTCGGACAGGTCCTTGCGTCCAACCCCGAAGACTACGAGGCGAACTACGGCTACGGCTACGCGCTCCTGGAGAAGGGCCTGCCTCAGGAGGCCCAACCCTACCTGTGCCGGGCGCTCCCGAGCGCGGACGTGACCATCAAGCGCGAGGTGTCCTCGCTGCTGTCCCGCAACGGGCTCTCCTGCGACTGATCAGGGCGTCAGCCGAACCGACCCATTCACTGCGTGGACGAAGTCGATCACCAGATCCTGCCCGGTCGCCGGGTCGAACTCCACCTTCCGCAGGGTGTGCCGTGCCACGGTCATCTCCGCCCAGTAGCCGGTGAACTCCCAGTCCACGTCGAGGGCGTTGGCGGCGAGGGGGAGCTTGGCAAGCTCCGCCGCGGGGAGGGTGAGCGTGCCGGATAGATCGTCGCCGCGTGCCACCAGCCGGGCCACCTCGGTGAGCCAGTTCGGGTCGTCGATGGTGCCGTCGTACACCCGGATCTCCACCGCCAGGTAGCTCGGGTCGGTCTCGTCTGCGGGGGGGGGCGTCCACGCGATGGTGAAGCCCTGGGTGGTGTCGATGGGTACGTCGCCGGAGAGCAGGTCGGGGGCGAGCACCTGGAGCGGGATCATCCCCAGCGCCCGGCCGTGCTCCGTGGTCTCGCCAAGGCGGCTCATCGAGACCGTGTACTCTACTTCGGGAAGCAGGTCGGAGAGCCCGATGGTGCCCACCACCCCGCTCCCCTCGAAGCCGCCGCTGTAGTCGTCGTAGTTCAGCACCGCGCCCGTGCGGGCGCTGGTGAGCGAGGTTCCTTCCAGCGTGGTCACCAGGGCGGTGCCGGTGTAGCCCTCGGTGAGGTAGGTCTCGTCGTCCCCGAAGTCCTCCAGGATGGTGAAACCGAGCCAGATCCCCGTGGTGTCTGGGTCGGCCGCGCTCCCGAGCACCAGGGTGTCCCCGTCCCCGGACACCACCTCGGCGTCCCCGAGCCAGCAGGCGTCCGCGTCGAACTGTGCCGCGATTGGGGGGCTCACCTCGGTCACGAAGTCCCAGTAGGAGTAGTAGGTCTCCGCCAGGGCGACGCGTTCCTCGAGGAAGTCGAGGTGGCGGGCGAACCGCTGTTCGGTAGTGATCGAGATGGATTCGTCCCCCGAGCGAGCACCGAAGGCCTGGGGGCGCTCCAGCACGGGCAGTTCGTC
>JAFDJI010000657.1 GCA_019307545.1 Deltaproteobacteria bacterium
CGAAGGTGACCGACTCGCTACGGGCCGCCGCGCCTTTCATCCGCTCGGAGCTCGAGGGTGAGGCGATCCTCACCCTTGGTGGTCCGCTCCACGAGTGGCGTGAGGGCCTCATCGACGGGACGATCAGCGTCGGCCCGCTCGAGTGTATGCCGTCGAAGATCGCCGAGGCGCAGCTCTTCCACGTCGCGCAGACGGATGGCCTGGTGTCCCTGTCGCTCCCGCTCAACGGCGATCCGGTCGACTCGGAGGTGCTCGACGGGTTCGCCTGGGAGGTGAAAGAGGCCCATCGGCGGCGGGGTGGTGGACCGGTGCGAACCGAGACCGAGCCGTCGGGCTGGCGATGGCTGGCCAAGCCGATGAAGTGGACCGGGCTGCGTGCGCTGTTGTGGCTCTAGGGAAGGCTGGTCGGGTCTGTCGCGTCGCTGGTGCGCTCTGCTACTCCAGCCGCAGCACGCCCCCGGTCGCCAGGTCCAGGATCTCGTCAGCGAGGCGGTCCACGTCGGGTTCAGGCAGGTCCTTCCGTACGGTCAGCGACACCATCACCTCCTTCACCATCCCCACCAGCGCCCTGGCGACGATGTCGGGGTCGCACTCCCGCACCAGCCCCAGCGCCGTCCCGAGCACGAGCGACCGTCGCGTCAGCGCGAAGATCCTCTGGTGGAACGAGTCGAGCTTGGCGTCCGTCTTCTCGTCCAGTCCGACCGCCTCCCACAGGAAGAGCTGCACCAGCCGGGGCCGGGTCTCCGGTAGCTGCAGCAGCCACCGCACGTGCGCCCGCAGCTGGTCTAGCGCCGGTGTAGCCCCCGGCGACACGTCGACCCGGTGTATCCCCTCCTCCACAGCAGCCAGCTGCTCGTCCAGCACCGCGTCGAACAGCGCGCGTTTGGACTCGAAGTACAGGTAGAACGTCCCGCGGGCGACGCCCGCCTCTTCGATGATGTCGGCGACTCCGGTGGCGTGGTAGCCGCGCGCCGCGAACACCGTCAGACCGGCCTCGAGCAGCTGAAGACGTCGCTGCTCCCGCTGTTGACGTGCGCGGACGGTTCGTCGGTCTTCGGACAGGCCTGCCTCCACCTGCCCATGGTACCCGGTTACCGGGAATACACTTCCGGCAGCGCTGGCACGAGCAGCACAGATACCGCCTCGGTCGTGTTGCTGGCGATGGTCACCCAGGTGCCGGTCGGGTCGGCGCTGGTGCCGACCTGCACCTCCAGCGACTCGGTACGTACCGGTTCCGAGTGGATGTCGACACAGTCGCCGACTTCGAAGATTCGAAGGGTATCTCCTTCATCGATGGCTGACTCGAAGCGCAAGATGATCTCGCCGCCGATGCCACCGAGCGACACCGACCAGCCGGTCTCGGTACAGGTGCTGACATCCGAGGCGTCGGGTTCGCCGAGCACCTTGGTCGGATCACCGGTGGCGTCAGCAGTGGGGCTGTACATTGCGACCTCGGCGACGTAGGAGGTCTCGTACTCAGTGGTGTCGTTGGCTGTGTCGTCGCTCACCATCTCGGTCAGTGACGCCGCATCGATGTCTGCACCCGCGCTCGCACCCGACCCACCGTCGCTGAGGTCGAGGATGCGCACGTAGTGGTAGGGGAGGGGTGTTTCCGTGTCGGTGTCGTCCGGTTCGGACGTGTCGGACGTGTCGAACAGGTCGCCGACGTCGAGCTCACATGCTGCGAGGACGACAAAGACCAGGGCAAGGCGGGCGCGCATGACTCCTCCACAGGAACGCATCAGGTACGAGATTTTGTAAACTATCGGACCGTGCGCACTATTCTTGAGCCGATGGAGCCCGATCTTTCCCCCTCGAACAGCTGGCTCGCGCGTCTTGTGGATCCGCACCTCCCGGGCGCTTCGCACGAAACGCCGCGGGTAGGCTGGGCTACGCTCGCAGCCGCCACGGCGGTGGGACCGATGATCGCGGTGGGGGTGTACGGGGCCGGGCTCGAGAAGGTCGCGCCACTGCAGGCGCTGTGGGTCGTCGTGGGACTGGCGCTCGTCGTCAGTGTCCTGCGCCTCGGTCACGGCCCCGGATTGCTCCGTGCGCTGAGAGTGCGCACGGCTGGGGTTGTGGGCCTCGCCATCACGGCCCACCTGGCCATGTGGTTCCTGGGACGGCGCGATGCCTGGTCTCTCTGGGGGCACCACTGGTTTCCGGCCGAGGGGCCGATGGCACCGCTGGTTCCGTTCCTGTTCGTGGCGGCCTGTGCGACCTTGTTTCGGCTGGTGATTCCAGCGCTCGTCGCGCGGGGTGTGCTGGGGTTGCGGCCCTCGGAGCTGGGCCTGTGGCCCTCAGATAAGCCTGCCGTCCGCCCACTCTGGCCCGTGTATCTCGGCCTGTACCTCGTGCTCCTCCCCCTGCTCCTCGCCGCAGCACACAGCTCGTCCTTCCTCGCGAAGTACCCCCTGTGCCGAGAGCTCGCCGATGTGGATGGTGGGCTCCCAGTCGCGCTCGTCGCGGTGTACGTGGTGGCCTACGCGCTGCTGTTCGTGTCGGGTGAGGGCCTGTGGAGGGGCATCCTGCTCTTCGGCACCGAGCGGGATCTCGGCGTCTGCGCCCTGCCGATCATGGTCCTTCCCTATGTCACCTCCCACTTTGGCAAGCCGCTCCCAGAGGCGATCGGGGCGGCTGTGGCGGGAACCGTGCTCGGCTGGCTCGCGCTCAAGCATCGGTCGGTCTGGCTCGGCGTGGCCTTGCACATCACGGTGGCTGCCACGATGGACGTGCTCGCGGCTCACGCACACGGGATGTGGCTGCGATGAGCCTGCTGTTGCTGCTGCTGCTCACTTGTCTGGCCTGGGGTGGCGCACCGGTCAGGGAGCCGGACGCTCCGCTGAAGGTGTACCTGGTGACGATCAGCCCAGGGGAGGAGGCCGCCTCTGTGTTTGGCCACACCGTGCTGCGCATCCGCGACGAGGAGGCTGACGAGGACCTCGCCTGGAACTGGGGCGTGGCGAGGTTTCCCCCCGTCCTGCTCCCCTGGTACTTCGTCGCGGGCCGCATGCCGTTCACCACCGAGGTGCGGTCGTGGGCATCGACT
>JAFDJI010000119.1 GCA_019307545.1 Deltaproteobacteria bacterium
TCGCGAGACACCTGCGGCCGGAGAACCTCCGGATCATCGCAGTCACCGGTGAGGCCGCGGTCCTGGAGACCCGATTGCTCGAAGGAATCCCCACCCCCATCGTCTACAACGACGTGGACCCCTCACCCGAGCAGGCCGCCCGGGACGAGGAGGTCGCAGCCCGTTTCATCGGGCTCACCGTCTCCAGTACAACTCCGGCCGAAGGGATCTTCCGATGAGACGTATCCTGCCCCTCCTGCTCCTCCCCCTGGCCTTCGGGTGCGACGAGTTCGACCTCCAAGACTACGTGCCGACGGTGCAGTTCCAGCGTCTCGACCTCGTCGATATCGACTTCCAGCACATCGAGGCCGACTTCGTCTTCTCGGTGGACAACCCGAACCCAATAGAAATCGGTCTGTCCTCGTTCTCCTACGACCTGGACCTCGAGGGGGAGAACCTGCTGGAAGGGGACAACGAGGAGGGCTTCGCCCTGGAGGCCATCGGGTCGTCAGAGCTGCGCCTCCCCCTCGACCTCAGCTGGGAGGACGCCTGGAGCACAGCGCAGGCCACCCGGGGCGAAGACTACGTCGACTTCGCGCTCGGTGGGCACTTCGGGTTCATGACGCCCCTCGGGGAGGGCCGGGTGCCCTACAGCGAAGATGGCGACTTCCCGGCGCTCCGAACCCCCAAGTTCCGCTTCCAGAAGGTCCGGGTGGCCAGTCTGGACCTCCTCTCCCAGACCGCTGGTATCGAGGTCGACCTGGGCGTCGACAACGCCCACCGCTCCACCCTGTTCTTCGATGCGGTGGACTACCAACTCTCGCTTGCCGGGACCCAGGTGGCGTCCGGGCTCATCGACGAGTTTGGCTCCGTTGCCGGGGCAACTGAAGGGACCTTGACGATCCCGGTGGACGTCAACCTCCTCGCGGTGGGCACGACGGTGGTCAACGCCCTGGTGAACAAGACCCCGGTGCAGGTCGGCTTGGAGGCCAGCATGGACGTGGACACGCCCTTTGGCATCGTCCCGCTCGACCTGGATGAACTGGCCCAGGTCGCGGTGGAGTAGGCCCCAGTCTGCTCAGCCCCTGACGACGATCCCGTCGAGCAGCAAACCCGGCGCATCCACGTGCCCGACGCGGTCGGTATCGGACGCGACATCGACCAGTTGGCGCAGCACCTCGAGGATGTTCCCCGAGAGCCGGACATTGCGCACCACACCCTCGGTTCGGTCGTTCCCCAACCGCAGGAAACCGGAGCCGGTGCACACGAAGTCACCGGTGGCGAGGTTCAGTTTTTCCAGCCCCACCGCGTGGTCGAGCATCAAGGTGGGGGTCTGCGAGTGCTCCGAGAGGAGCGCGCTCATGGACCGCGTCCCCGAGCGCAACATGAGGTTCGAAGCGCGGATCTTCCCGCCCCACCAATGGCCGCTGGGTCGCCGGTCCAACTCACGGGCAGTGCGCAGGTCCACGTACTGGCCTTTGGGAACGCCCTCGAGCAGGAGCGCCATGGCGATCGGGGGAACCCCCTGCTGATCGAAGCTGTAGGTTCGCGCACCCCCGGGAGCGCCCGCATCGTCGATGAGGTGGATTCGCGTGTCGAACGCCGGGACCTTGGCAGCATGCGCTGCGGCGAACATGCTCTTGCCGGAAGTGATCATGTCCACTTGGAGAGCTTTCGCGAGCCGTGCGAACAGCGCGCCGGTCACCCTGGGTGGCATCATCACCCGGGTCGGGCCGTCCAACTGGATCGCCGGGCCCTGCAAGGCCAGGACTCGTTTCGCGAGCACGGCCCCGAAGGGCAATGACGAGATGGACGCAAAGGAACGGGACGCGATCTTCTCGTTGATGGTCACGTCGGCGACGGTGACCTTGCCCTCCGCATGGAAGTCCGTGCTCCATTCCTCCGCCACGACGTCGCTACTGCTCACGAACATCCGCCGGATCCGCCGGTCGGAGTAGCGAAAGCCGCGTGTTTGCACGTTCCGATCCACCCCCCGAGCGCCTCGCTCCGCAGACACGATCACGTCCACCCGATCGGCCACGGAGAGGCTTGGATACCTCCGATCGTCGATTCCCAGGCCCCTCGTGACCATGGGCAGGCGGCCGACTGGGCCGAGGAGCGGGTCACCCGTGGCGGCATCGGCCGTCCGCAGCGCCTTTTCGATGTGGGCCGCGGCCTGCTTCGGATGGCCCTCCGCCTGACCCTGGCGGCCCCCGTCCAGAAAGACGCGGACCAGCATGCGGGCCCCTTCGACCTCCTGTTTGACGATGCGGCCCCGGCTGACCTCCGCATCGAGACCAGTGTACTCGTCGACAAAGATCGCGGTTGCCTTTGCCCCGTGATTCTGGGCCGACTCGACGAGTTGCATCAGGCGCTGCAGCTCGAAGCTCATGGATCTCCTCGAGGGTGCGGGCTACACACGCCGGCTGTAACCTCCCAGCCTGCGGTGCAGGCCAACGTTCTCCCAAAACGCGCCCGGGGTCGAGTGGTCCGGTGAAGCGCATCGTATCCAAGGCAGGACTCGCGGTGTTGCTCATGGGGGGCGCCGGCCCGACGGCGTGCGCAAAGGCACCCCCAGACCAACCCGCCTCGCCTCGGGTGATCGCGATCGGCGACCTGCACGGAGACCTGGAACACAGCCTTGCAGTTTTGCGCCTCGCCGACCTGGTCGACGATCAGGGCCGTTGGGCGGGCGGAAGCACTGTGCTGGTGCAGACCGGCGACGTGACCGATCGTGGACCCGACAGCAAGGGCGTCATCGACCTGTTGCGGAGGCTCGCCGACGAGGCCCAGGACGCGGGGGGAAAGGTGGTGGTGCTGCTCGGGAACCACGAGGTGATGAACCTCCACGGCGACTGGCGATATGTGCACCCGGACGATGTCGCATCCTTTGGCGGGATGGAGGCCCGGGTCGCGGCCTTCGGTCTGGATGGCGAATACGGACATTGGCTCGCCAACCTGGACGCCGTGACAATCGAGGGGGATGCCGTGTTCGTGCACGGGGGCATCACCCCTGCCTGGGCTGCCAGGGGAGTGGCGGCGATCAATGCCGAGGTCCACAAGGCGGTTCTTTCGGCCGATGGCGAGGTTCTGGGCGAAGACGGCCCACTCTGGTATCGTGGCTTCGTCGCGGATCCTGAAGAGCAAGCGTGTGCCGCGCTCGGCGAGAGCTTGCGGAGCTTGAACGTAAGGCGGATGGTCGTCGGTCACACAACATCACGAGACGGGAAGATCGGCGTTCGCTGCAGCGGACGTCTCCACGTGATCGATGTCGGGATCTCTTCGGCCTACGGTGGGAACCTCGCCGTCTGGGAGTTGACGGAAGAAGACGCAGGGGCGCTCTACTCTTCCGGCCCCGTCGACTTGGAGGATCCCGCTCCGTGACCCGGCTGGCCGCATCCACATCGTTGTGGTTCCTCTGCTCCGCTCCGGCGCTCGCCGGCACGGTCGCGGTACAGGTCGAGGTGCACCAGGACGAGGTTCCGAGCCCCGCGGTCGAGGCCATGGTGTGGCACGCGCTATTCGATCGCCACGGTCACGATGCGGTCATCCTGGATGCAGACGACCCCATCCGACGCATGCGGGCCGAGGATCTCACCACCCTGTACCGCTTCGAGGTTTCCTGGTCGCCGCTGACCGCCCGGCTCGACGGCAGGGGGATCATCGGCTCGCTGGCGCCAACGGTGCAGGTCGAGGAGTACCAACTCGACGGAGCCGCCCTACGTCCATTCGCCCACTGGACCATTCAGGGTGCGCTCGCGCTCTACGACGAGATCCCTTCCCAAGGGGAGCCCGCCATCGTGTCCCTCCCCCAGATTGCCCTCCAAGAGGCGATCGGGGTAGCCGTGAACCCGGTGATGGCTCCCATCTGGTACCGGGAGGACCCCTTCCTCGACGTGCCAGTGGAGTTGGTCGCAGACGAAGAGTACCGCTCCTTCTACGGGTCACGCTGGAAGGAGGTCGCCGACCTACGCCTGCGCCGGGCCAGCGTGATGTTGCGCCAGGCGGGAATCCAGCTGGAGGTGGTGGGACACCACAGCTGGACGTCACCCGATGACCTGCACGGGCTCTCCGATCTGCTGGACGCCCTTGCAGCCACGCCACGGGAACGACCCGATTCCATCCGCATTGCCTTCACCCAGCAGACCGACCTCGCCACAGTTCCAGACCGGGAGGTAGAAGACGTCGGGCGCGCCTATCGACCTGGAAGCGACGTGCTGGTGGCCGACCAGGCCATGGTGCCGGACCATGCCCCCGCCTGGGACGAGGCGGAGGAGGCGTCCGCCATCACCCACGAGGTGCTCCACGCACTGGGGGTGACCCACCTGGAGGCGGAGTACTTCGTGATGTCCCCCACGAAGGCCTCGACCGTGCACCGCCTCGCGCCATCCACGCGAGCCCTCGCACAGACCGCCGCACACGCCCGATACGCCACGAGCGACCCGGTCCACGCGGTCGCGGCCCTCGGGGCCGCCGCAGAGGCCTGGCTCGCCGAGCCCGAGAGCCAGATCGACTACATCATGGGCAACCTCGCCGCCGGTCCGGGCGTCCCCCCGCCAGGCTGGGTAGCGCCCGGCAGCCTCTCGGCACTCACCAACGCGGCGATCGCCAGGTACTACCTGCAACTCGCAGAACGCGATCCCGACAACACCGCCCTGTGGCAAAGCGCCCTCGCGCACTCCCGAGCCGCGTCAACGACAAGCGAACCCTGAGCAAACAACATCTACTCGATCACGAGCGGGTTTCCCCTGATGTCTGCTTCCATGCTGCCGTCGTCGATGGCGCCATACAGGGGGTGGTTGATGCCCCGCTCTCCCGAGCGGGACCCCTCGGTGGCCACCAGCACGTAGTCGAGCAGGGTCCCCCAACAGCCCTCCACCGCAGTCAAGTTCCGGGCCTCGAGGGTGAACGAGCCGTTGGTCGCAGTGGTGGTCTCACCGAGGATCGTGACGGGCTCCCAACCGCGATCCTCCAGCGACACTTCCGCGCCGCCGACCGCGCCAGCCGCGTCCTCCACCCTGCCCAACACCGTCACGTTCCAGGTCGAGATCTCGCCGCAAGCGCCGAGCCTGGTGTCCTCGGTATCGTCCACCGGTGCGCTCGTGCACCCAGCCGCCAGAAAAGACAAGACCAGCGCGAGCGAGCGTTTGCTCATGCGCCCTCCTTATGCGCTCCGAGGCGCGGTCGCCCACCTGGTCGGTGCGGCGTTAGACTGCAAGCCCCCAGATAGGCTTGGAGGAAGGGATGTCTGTTGCGACGGCAGCAACGTCGACCAAGCGGCAGATTCGTTCGTCGTTGCGCCAGTGGCGCGGCGATCTGGACGAGGAACTGCTGCCCCTGTTCCGAGATTTCGTCACCGATGCCCTCGGGCGCCTGCGGGGTTCGTTCCTCGCACACCACCACGCGAAACAGGTCCTCGAACTCCTAGAGAATGCGTTCCGAATCACACTGGTCCGGGATCGGGAGGCGGTGAAGGTCGAGATGGCCGTGGCCCCGTCCAAGGGGGTGCTGATCCTCTGCAACATGAACGACCAGCCGTTCCTCGTGGACACGATCCGCCTCTTCCTTCGGAAGGCCGACGCCGACTATTGGGGTGGCTTCAGCATGGTCTTCAGCGCCACCCGCGACGAGCAGGGTCGCCTGGTCGGTGTGGGCGCCGAAGACGGGACCTACGAGTCCCTCGTGCTGGCCGAAGCCGATGGCGGGAGCCTGGTCGCCGACCTGGAAGCCTCGGCGGAGGCCCTGCACACCAACCTCAGCCTGGCCAGGGCCATGGTGCAGGACTTCAGGGCGATGGCCCGGGTGGTGGATCGGTTCATCGACAAGCTGGAGGTCCGGGCCGACCGCCACCCCGAGCACAGCGACCGCTGGGTCGAGACCGCGGCATTCCTCAAGTGGCTCCTCCGCGAGAACTTCGTGTTCATGGGCGTGGACTCGGGGGAGGACCCCCTGGGCATCCAGCGCATTCCGAGCCCCTGTTACGGCACTCCGGAAGGAGACTGGCCACCGCCTCATCCCCCGAAGACGGTCCAGGTACGGAAGAGCCGCGTCGAATCTCCGGTGCACCGGGCGGGGCGGATCGACGAGGTGCTCGTCCGCCTGGAATCCACGTCTGGCGAGGTGTAGCGGGAGCTGTTCATTCGCGGGATGTTCACCTACCGCGCGGTGACGCAACCCTGCCGAAACGTCCCCATTCTCCGACAGGTCCTCGCGAGCATCTTGGAAGAGGCGGAGAGCAAGCCAGGCTCCTTCCGGTACAAGGGGATCGCCAACGTCTTCGACTCCCTCCCCACCGAGTTCCTGTTCACAGCGTCCCACCAGGCCATCGCCGAGACGGTGGATCTGGTCTTCGAGAGCGAGCAGCAACACGAGGTTGGGGTGTCGTTCCTGATGACCGGCACCCAGAGCTCGTTCTGTCTCGTCGCCATGCCGAAGAGCCAATTCGGCGACGAGTTGCGCCGCGCCCTGGAAGAGCACCTGGTCACCAGCCTGAAGGCGACCTACTCCGACCATGGCCTGTTCGTCGGCCGCTACGACACCGTGCTGCTGTACTACTTCCTCACCGGTGTCGAACCTCTCCAAGAGGAGGAGCTGCAACACCTCATCGAACAGATGCGCGAGATGGCCACCCCGTGGCCGGCGCGACTGTGGCGCGCTCTCGCCAGGCGGTTCGACGAGACCACCGCGGATCGGCTCACCGAAATCTATGGGCGCTCCTTCCCCGACGAGTGGACTCGCCAGACCCCTGCCTCTCGCGCGGTGAGGGACATCGGGCGACTCGAATCCCTCTCCGACACCAACCGGTTGGTGGCCGACGTGTTCGAGGACCAGGACGGTATCCTCAACCTCCGCCTCTACGAGGGCCGGGACGTCTACTTGTCCGATATCCTGCCCATCCTCGACGATTTCGGACTGGTTGTCCTCGACTCATACTCCACCGACGTGCGCACCCGCGGTGGGACCCTTTTCATGGACACCTTCCGCCTCGCGGGGGCCAAGGGGATCCCGCGCACCGAGTTCCGCGAGCGCAAAGACCTGCTGCAACGGGCGCTGGAGCAGGTGTTCGCCGACCAGGTCGGGTCGGACACGATGAACCGCCTGGTGCTGGCCGCGGGCCTGTCCTGGTCCGAGGTCGACGTGCTCCGCGGCTATGTCCGCTACAGCCGTCAGCTCCAGATCGCACTCTCCATCGCGCGCATCACCGAGCTCCTCCTCACCCACCCGCAGCTGTGCGTGAAGCTTCTCCGTCTGTTCCACGCCCGCTTCGACCCGGACCTGGACGGAAAACGCCGCCAGATCGTCAAGAAGGCCCTTGGGAACCTGGATGACGCGCTTCGCCTCATCATCACCCACGACGAGGACCTGATCTTCTCGTCCTTGCGGGACCTCATCGACGGGACGGTGCGTACCAACTACTACCGAGACGACCGCAAGTTCCACTACCTGTCCTTCAAGGTCGACTGCTCCAAGATCCGCCTCATGGGCGTGCGGCGACCGATGTTCGAGATCTACGTCCACAACAAGGACGTGGAGGGAGCGCACCTCCGCTTCGGAAAGATCGCCCGGGGCGGACTGCGATGGTCGGACCGCGATGACTACCGCACCGAGGTCCTCGGCCTCGCCACCACCCAAGTGGTGAAGAACGTGGTCATCGTCCCGGTGGGCGCGAAGGGTGGCTTCTACCTCAAGAACGCCAGCCGCGACCCGACGACTCGACGCCAACAGGCCGACCAGCACTACCAGACCTTCATCCGTGGTCTGTTGGACCTCACCGACAACAGGATGGACGACCGGGTGGTGCACCCACCCCGGGTGGTGCGCCACGACGCCGACGACCCCTACCTGGTCGTGGCCGCGGACAAGGGGACGGCCCATCTGTCCGACACCGCAAACGCCCTCTCCAAGAAGTATGGCTACTGGCTCGGGGATGCCTTCGCCTCCGGCGGCTCCCAGGGCTACGACCACAAGAAGGTGGGCATCACGGCCCGCGGCACCTGGGTGCTGGTGACCCGCCACTTCCTGGAGATGGGGAAGGACCCCTACTCCGAGTCGTGCACCTGCGTCGGAATCGGGGACATGGGTGGGGATGTGTTCGGCAACGGGCTCATCGAGACCCAGCACATGGTGCTCCTGGCGGCCTTCAACCACCTGCACATCTTCCTGGACCCGAACCCCGACCCGAAGGCGTCCTACGAGGAACGGGTACGCCTGTTCAAGTCTGGCAGCAACGGCGGGTGGGACCACTACGATCAGAGCCTGATCTCCGAGGGCGGCGGCATCTTCGAGCGCTCCGCCAAATCCCTGCCCCTGTCGCCCCAGGCACGAGCGATGCTTGGGCTGGACCAGGAGGAGGCCCAACCGGAGGAGGTCATCCGCCACATCCTCACCATGGACGTCGACGTACTCTGGAACGGCGGGATCGGGACCTACGTCAAGACGTCGACCGAGACCCACGCCGACGCTGACGACCGCAGCAACGACGCCGTGCGGGTCGACGCCAACCAGCTCCGCTGCAAGATCATCGGCGAGGGCGGCAACCTCGGCCTCCCCCAGAAGGGCCGTATCGAGGCCGGATTCCACGGGGTCGCCCTCAACACCGACTTCATCGACAACAGTGGTGGCGTGGACATGTCGGACCACGAGGTCAACCTGAAGATCCTCGTGAACCGGATCGTCGCCCGCGGGGACATGACCGAAGAGGAACGCAACC
>JAFDJI010000120.1 GCA_019307545.1 Deltaproteobacteria bacterium
CCACGGCGTTGCACATGGCGGCGGCGAACGCAACCGGGATGCGTGCGGAATCGAGGACCGCCAGGACCAACTGTCCTGCGTGCGCAGCTTCTGTGTTCGCCATGTTCTTCCTGCCTGGTCGTAGGAGTGTAGCCTGACTTTGCTACAGATGGCGAAAAATTTTCACCAATCGGTATCGCCGCTTTGCCGGTGGTCACGTCGACCCGCAAACCCCGCAGCGCGGACCGCTGGTCCGAGCCCGACTACTCCACGAGGTCGTCCACCTCCTCCGCCAGGTACTCCGCGAAGGGCAACGCGCATGTGAATGCCGGGGACACCGCGTTCAGCACGTGCAGGGAGCGGGGGTCGCCCTGGGTAACGAAGTCGGTCACCAGCGCTCCGCTTCGCGCGTCCTGTAGCTGGGCGCGGATCCCGGGGCGGCCCCAGCGCCGCCACTTGGAGACGTCGAGGTCGTGGACCAGCGCGGCGGCGCGGCGGGCCAGCACACTGCGGAGGAGCTTGGGCCCCTCGCGAATGGCCAGGCGGCGGAAGCCGCGGTCGCGGAGCACCATCGCCGCGCCGCGGGCGGTCACCTCTGCGAGCTCCTTGGCCGAAAACCCCCCCAGACCTCCATACTGCTCGCGCCACAGGGCGGGCAGCGCGGTGGGGCCGATGCTGATGGCCCCCTCGACGGTGACGGTGAAATGGACCCCGAGGAACGGGACCTCCAGGTCGGGGACCGGATAGATGTGCACCCGCATCCAGTCGGCCGGGACGTCGCCATACAGGTACAGGCCCTTGAAGGGCAGGATGCGGTAGTGCTCCGCGAAGCCGAAGTCGCGGGCGACCCGGTCGGCGTGGAGCCCGGCGGCGTTGACCACGAACCCGGCGGAGACCAGGCCCGCGGAGGTTCCCACCCGGTGTGGGCCCGACCCACCGTGCACCCCCCGGTAGGCCGTGCCGGTGGCCACCGCGATGCCCGCCTCGCGCGCCTCCTGCGCCAGGGCGGTCATGATCGCCTGGGGGTCGACCGAGGCGGTGCTGGGAGACCACAGGGCCCTCTCCACGGTGTGGGCGCGGGGGTCGATCTCGTGCGCATCGGCTTCCGATACCTCTTCGAGGTCCACCCCGTTGCGCTCCGCCCGGCGGAGCAGCTCGTCCATCTGGGGGAAGTCGTCCTCGGTGCGCGCCACCACCAGCTTCCCGCAGGCGTTCACCGGCAGGTCGCGTTCCTCGCACCACGCCTTCCACCGGGCACACCCGTCGCGGCTGAACCGCGCCTTCAGGCTGTCCGCCGAGTAGTAGAACCCGGCATGGAGCACGCCGCTGTTGCGGCCGCTGGCATGGGCGCCACAGTGGTCTTCCTTCTCCAAGACCACCACCGAGGCGTCGGGGTGACGGCCGCGTAGCGCGAGGGCGGTGGTCAAGCCGACCACGCCGCCCCCGATCACCAGGAAGTCGGCAGTCGAAGGCAGGGTCACGGCTTCACCTCGGGGAGGGGGTTCGCGGGTGGGAGCCAGGCTTCGGAGAAGCCCTCCACCTCCAGGTCCAGGTCCCGCCAATACGCCACCTCCCCCAGGCACGGGGGCAGGCGCGGGTGGTCCTTTGCGGTGCACACCAGGGGAAGGTCTCCGGCCCACGCTTTCAGCTGGGCTGCCAGGTCCGAACCGATGGGTTGGTGGTCGCGGAGCACCCGAACGCGGGCGATTGGGACCTCGAGGGTGGCGAGGAAGTCCGCCGGGCGGGCGATGCCGATCACCACGGCGACGGGCCCGGGGGGTGTCTCTGAGGGCTGATCTCCTCGGTGCCAGGGCCCGGGGAGGCGGCGCGCCACGGCGGCACCGGGGGGGACCGCCACCGCCCCTCGCTCCCCGGCATGGTGGACCACGATCCCGGTGACCCGGGGCGGCACGGTCGCCCACGCCCGGCGGTAGCCCGCGGGCAGCAGCCCGCAGGCGGTGGGGAAGCGTGCGTCCACCACCAACAAGTCTACGTCGCGGTACAGGCCGTGGCAGCTCATCCCGTCGTCCACCACCACCGCGGTGGCGCCCGCCTCCGCGAGGCAGCGCGCAGCGGCCACCCGATCCGGGCTCGCCGCCACCCAGTGGCCCGATCGCGCCAGCATCGCGCCCTCGTCTCCCAGGTCTGCCGCCTCCCGGGTGTGCCAGGAGGCCCGGACGTCGCGCCCGGGACGGGTGCGCCCGTACCCGCGTACCGCAATCCCCACCTGGTGGCCTCGCTGCCGGAGCCGGTCCGCGACCCAACGGGTGGTCGAGGTCCGGCCGGGACCTCGGGCATTGGGGCTCCCCACCGCGACTACCGGCACGTCGAGGTGCGTTGGTCGTCCCAGCGATGCTCCAGCGTGGCGGGCTGCCGCGCCGATCCTCCACAGGGGAGTCAGGGGCTGAGCCCAGGGGCGGGGCGGGTGTTCGGGAGCGGCACGCCCTCCCAGCCAGTGCTTCAGCGCCCGGGCGGTGCGTGCTCCGGCGCCGTTCCCCCGCGGGACCGGCCGAGGGGCGGCACAGGCGTGTTGAAGCGCGACGGCCAGGTCCTCGGGACCTGCTCCATACACCGTGGCCCGCTCGAAGCCGGCGGCGTTCGCCCAGGTGTGGGGGCCGGACACCACCGGAACGCCGGCCCGGACTGCTTCCGCGGGAGAGTGGCCCCCCACCGCCGGGTCGAAGGTGCCCCCGACAAAGGCGGCCGCCGCGCCCTGCATGCAGCCGGCCAACTCGCCGAGGGTGTCGAGGAGGAGCACGTCGACCTCGCGCGGGACCTGCGCCTCCACCAGGTGCGTGCGCCGCATCCAGCGCAAGCCGCGGCCCGCGAGCAGATCGGCCACCGCCCCGAAACGCTCGGGGTGACGCGGGGCGAGGAGCAGCGAGGGACGGGGCTCCCGAAGGAGCGCTATCGCGTCGAGCACCGCGGACTCATCTCCTTCGTGGGTGGAGGCCGCCACCACGAAGGGCCGGGACCATTGGAGCGGGTTGGGTGGCAGGAGTCGATCCCCCTTCAGGTCGCCCCCGACGTACACCTCTCGGGCGCCGTGCCAGCGGTACCAACGCGCCGCCTCGTGGTCCTGGGCAATGACCACCGCAGTTCCGTCGGCTGCCATCCCCCACAGCGGTCCCCAGCGCTGGCTCCCCCTCCCCGGGCGCGCACTCGCCCGCACCACCGGTGTTCCCGTCCGCACCGCGAGGGCGGCGAGTTGGGGCCACCATGCGCTCTCTATGAACACCACCGCCCGCGGTCGCGCCTCCGCCCACAGGGGCGACAGCGTCCACGGATGGTCCACGGGCCGCACCGCGGCCACCACCCGGTTTCCCACCTCTGCGGCGACCTGGTGGGCCACCCTGGCGCCGGTGTCGGTGTCGGCGGTGAGCAGGACGGGGCCTTCCAGGTGCGGAAGGAGTGCGGACGCCGCCCCGATTTCGCCCACCGAGGCGCCGTGGATCCACACCGCCCCTGGGGTGATCGGCGCGACCTGGAGCCCCCAGCGCGCCGCCCAGTCCCGGCGCCAGCGGGGATGTAGGGCCGTGGCGAAGGCCCAAGCCGGGAGCGCGGGGGTGGTCGCGAAGGCGGCCATGGCGGCGAGCGCCCGGGTACCCCGTCCCGTCATGGGATCTCCGCCGCGAGACGGGCCTCGGGCGCCCGCTCTCCAGAACGCCATAGCGCTGCATAGCGACCGCCGCGGGCGAGGAGCTCCGCATGGGTCCCCTGCTCCACGAGCAGGCCGCCATCGAGGACCGCGATCCGGTCAGCGCACCGCGCCGCCGAGAGGTCGTGGGCGACCATCACCACGGTCTGCCCCTCCGTCCGCCGCTCGAGCGCGCCCAGGATGGCAGAAGCGCTCTCGGTGTCCACCTGGTTGGTCGCCTCGTCGAGGAGCAGGACCGGCGCCTCGAGGAGCAGGGCGCGCGCAAGGCACAGCCGTTGCCGCTCTCCGCCAGAGAGCCGCTGCCCAAGCTCGTCCAGGGAGGTGTCGTAGCCGCTCGGCAGGGCCCGGACGAAGTCGTCGGCCCCCGCCCGTCGCCCGGCTTCCTCGATGTCCGCCTGGGACGCGTCCGGACGGCCGAGGGCGATGTTCTCTGCGATGGTCCGGGAGAACAGGAATCCCTCCTGGGGCACCATCGCCACCGCGCGGCGGAGCGCCGCCAGGGGGAGCCTCCGCACGTCGACGTCTCCCAGCCGAACCACACCCGGTTCCGGATCGCGATGGCGGCCCACCAGGGAGAGCAGAGTGCTCTTGCCCGACCCGGATGGACCCACCAGTGCGAGCAGTTCCCCGGCCTCCACCCGGAGGTGCAGGTCTCGCACCACCGGGCCCTCGCCGTAGTCCACGGCTACCCCGTCCCAGGTGACCGCGAGGGGGCCCGCCGGGAGCGGAATCGGGTCGAGGGGCGCGGGCACTACCGGGACGGCCTCCAGGGCGGCATACACCCGCTCCAGGGACGCCAGGGATCGCTGCAACAGGGACCAGACCTCCGAGAGTCCCCCCAGGGGGCGGCCCATGAGGCCCAGGGCCACCGCGAACCCCACCAGCCGCCCCGCCTCCAGCTCTCCCGCGAGGACCTTCGCGCCCCCCGACCAGAGCAGCAGCGCCACCGCACACGCCGCCACCAGCTGCACCATCGCGGAGGGGAGCACCCTTTCCACCTCCATCTGCAGCCTGGTGCGACGGTCCTCCTCCGCTGCCCCCTGGAACCGGGTCGCCTCGCCCTCCTCCGCCGCGAAGGTCTGCACCGTGCGCAGTCCCGCGAGCTGTTCCTGGGCCAGGCCCGCCAGCGTCGAGCGGGCCTCACGTGCGTCTGTGGCCCGCCGGCGCAGCCGTCGGCCACTCCAGATCATGGGGAGGGCGACTGCCGGAAGCAGCAGCACCGCCCATGGGGCGAGGGAGGGCGCCATCGACCAGGCGGTCACCGCGAGCACGAGGAGGGTCAGGGGGTTCCGAAAGGCCGTCACCAGCGCCGAGACGCCGTACTGAAGCTCGTCCACCTCGAAGGTCAGCGAAGCGAGGCGGGCGCCGGTTCCCCGCTGCTGGCCCGGGGAGAGTGCGAGGTAGCGCTGGTGCAGGGTGCAGCGGAGCTGGGTGGCCACCCGCCAGGCGATCCCCTTGGTGATGCGGGTCCGCGCGACCCGCACCGAGCCCGACAACAGGTACAGGACCGCGAAGCCCGCCGCGAGCCAGGGAAGCAGGTCGGGCCGCCGGGTCAGCCCCAGGTCCAGGGTGCGCTCCAGGAGCACCACCGCCGCGCCCGGGACCGCTGCGGCGATCGACATCAGGGCGGCCGCGACCAGCAGGGCCGGCCACCAGGGCGTGAAGTGCCTCAGGTAGCGACGAAGCTCGCTCATGGCGTGGGCCCCAGCGGGAAGATCTCCCAGCGCCCACGCATCCCGGGGAGAGGCGCGCCGGCAGCCTCTACTGCTCCACCGCACAAGGTGGGACCGCTCCGCGCCGGCCGGAGTAGCCACCCCGCCTCGGCGACGGGCGTCGCCCAGAGATCGTACTGATCCGGTCGACCGCACCGTGGATGCCGGTGCGCAGGGATTCGCGCATAGAAGTGGATCAGCGCGGCCTCCTGGTACCGCTCCGTATATAGCGGCCGGGTCGCTTCGAGGCGCACCCGTTGGTCCTCCTCGGGGAGCACGGCCCGCACGGCCGCTGCCAGGGCGGGACCCTCTGCGACCCGGATCGCGGGATCCCGCTCCAGGCTCACCAGGGGGCTTCGCGCATGTACCGCTGCCAGCGCCACCGTGATCCATCCCAGCGCGGCGCCGGCCCAGACCACCCGGGGCCAACGGCCCGGGAGCAGGGTGATCCCCACGCTCGCCCCGACCCAGGCGGGTGCGGCCCAGTTGGCTTCTCCCGGTGCCCGGGTTGCGGCCCACCCCAGGACGAGCAGGGGCCCGACCACGGTGAACCAGGCCAGGCGCCGCACCCTGGCCTCGTCGAGGTCCATGGGCCCCGCGTGGGTCCAGTCGAACCAGACGGACCTGGCAGAGATCACCACCCACGCCAGCGTGGCCACGGCCAGGAGCGGGTTGGCCACCAGGCTCTGGTCGCGAAGGAATCGAATCGCCCCCGCCGCCCCGGGGGCGACCTCGGCACCGAGACCATGGCCGAGCTGCCAGGACCAGGTCACCCAGCCGTGCTCCAGGTTCCACGCCAGGTTGGGCAGCGCGATCGCGAGCGCCATACCCGCGCCCCACCAGGGCCACGGGGTCTTCATCTCCCGCCGGCCCGCGGCCAGCAGCAGCAGGGGGAGCGCCAGGAACCCGGTGAGCTTGCACAGCATCGCCACCCCAGCAGCCGCACCGGCCACCAGCCAGCCCCGACCTCCGCGCGCCGCACCCCACAGCGCCACCGCCCACGCCGCGAGCAGCGGGGCGTCCGGGGTGGCGAAGAGGGTGAGACCAAACAACATCGGGGTGGCCCACACCGCCGCCAACAGCGCGGGGCGGGGGGTGAGACCGCGCAGTGCGAGCCACGCCACCACCCCACAGAGGATGGGTCCCGCTCGCACCGCCAACTCCCCTCCCCCGAGCGCGGTGGTGGCGGCGACGAGCCAGGCGATCCCAGGGGGGTGGTCGAAGTACCCGAAGGCCAACCGGGTGGACCACACCCAGTAGTAGGCCTCGTCCGCGAGCAGGCCCCACTGCACCGCGAGCAGCACCTTGGCGGCCACCGCAGCGACCACCAGGAGCCACGCGGTGCGCGGCCCGCAGAGCGGTACCCTGACCCGGCTGAAGCCCATGGCGCGAAAGGGTACACTGGCGCGCCATGGCCCGTGTCCTCCTCATCGACGACGATGCGTCGCTGCTGGACGTCCTCTCCCTCTCCTTCGAGGACGCCGGACACGAGGTCTTGTGCGCGCGCGACGGGGTGGAGGGCCTGGCGTGCATCGCGTCCGAGCATCCCGACCTGGTGGTGAGCGACGTGAACATGCCGGGCCTGGACGGGTTCTCCCTGTGCAGACGCCTCCGCGAGGTGGGGAACGGCGTACCCCTCATCCTGCTGACCTCCCGAGACCACGAGGTCGACGAGGCGCTGGGCCTGGAGCTTGGCGCGGACGACTACGTGGCCAAGCCCTTTTCCACCCGGGTGCTCCTGGCGCGGGTCCAGGCCCTGATCCGGCGGGAAGGTGCTCGCGCAAGGGAGCGCGATGAGCAGGTAGTGCGCCGGGTCGGGGCCCTGGAGCTGGATCCGGCCCGGCTCGAGGTCCGGTGGGACGGACACCCCATCCAGGTCACGGTCACCGAGTTCCGCCTCCTGGAGGCCCTCACCACGCGCCCCGGGGTCGTCTACAGCCGGGATCGGCTGCTGGACCTGGTGCGGGGTGACGATTCGGTGGTGGCGATCCGGATCATCGACACCTACGTGCGCCGCCTGCGTCGGAAGCTCGAGGCGGTGCACCCGGAATTCGACACCATCGAGACGGTGATCGGCGCCGGCTACCGGTGGCGGGCGTGATCCCCTGGAGCGGCTCCCTTCGGTACCGGGTCCTGTGGGTGCTGGCGGTGGTGGCGTTGGCCCCGCTGGTGTTCGTGTGGCTCACCGACGTCGCCGATCGCACCGTGGGCGAGCGGATGAAGGTCACGGTCTCCATGGCCGCGGGCCGGGCGGAGCGTGCCCTGCAGGAGGACCAGGACCCCGGCCCTCGGCTGGACCGGGTGGCCTGGCGCTACTCGGTGCGGGTGCGGGTGTACGACGTCGAGGGAGTCGTGCTCCACGATCAGGACCGGGAGTCCGGTAGCGCCCTGTTCAAACGGGTCGCGGACCTGGTGTTCCAGGAGGACGGGGCCCCTGTTCTGCGCGACTTCGACGCCGAGCAGCCACCCGTTTCCAGACGGCCCCAGTTTGCGGCTGCGCTTGCGGAGGGCCACGCGGTGGGGTGCGGCACCACCTCGGGGCGCAAGCTCATGGTGTGCCATGCCGCCCGCAGGGTGGACCTGGCGGACGGGACGGTGGCGGTGGTCTTCGTGGAGCAGAGCACCCGGCGGGCCATCCGCGCCCTGTACGACGTCCGCTACCAACTCCTCAAGGTCACCCTGCTCGGGTTGGCGCTGGCGGTGGTGCTGGGGCTGTGGCTCGGGTGGCGGATCGTGCGCCCCATCGAGAGCCTGCGCGACCAGGTCCTGTCCCGGGTGGATGCGCCGGTGACCGCGCTGCCGGTGGCGGTCGACCGGGTGGACGAGGTGGGCGATCTCGCCACCGCGTTCAACACCCTGTTCGGTGCCGTCGCGGAGCGCTCCCAGGCCAACGAGGCCTTCGTGGCCGACCTCGCCCACGAGATGAAGAACCCGGTGGCGGCCATCCGGGCGGTGGCCGAATCCCTGGAAGGCGGTGAGCCCCCTGACGAGGCCCGCGCGAAACGCCTCGCCCGGATCCTGGCGGACAGCAGCCGTCGCCTGGATGCCCTGGTCACCCAACTCCTGGAGCTGGCCCGCGCCGAGGCCGGGCTCCCTGCGGAGGCGCGAGAGGCGGTGGACCTCGCGGCGATGGTCGAGGCGGTCGCGGAGGCCATGCGTGCCGACGAGCGGTGGAGTCAGACAAGGGTGGATGTGGAGACTTCGCCGGGAACGGTTCAGGGTGTTCCCGGCCGCCTGGAGACGGTGTTCCGGAACCTGTTGGAGAACGCGGCGCGCTATGCGGGGCCCGAGGGGCACGTGAAACTGGCGATGGTCTCCTCCGATGCGCGGAT